>VGMA01000094.1 GCA_016866575.1 Chlamydiota bacterium | reverse complement strand
TGCCCAGGTCATTAAAGAGGCGCCCCACTTTCAATATTACCTTTTTTGCCCTTTTAAATTTGGACCTATTACGCCATCTTGTCCTTGGTACTGGGTTTGGACATTTTGAGCAATCGGAGTGGATAGTTGTGTAAAAGAGAGCATTGCAAGAGCCATTTTGGGTCTTAAGACGATATTAAAAGGGCCTAAATTAGCCATTTCAAGCACAATCGTACGGCTTTCTTCAAAATTGCCATCAATAATTCCTGATGTGCAGTGCACTGTTAGCCCTATTCTAGCAACTGTGCTTCTACCTTCTAAGTGGCATACAATATTTCTTGGAACTTGAATTTTTTCATATGTACTTGCTAAGACAAAATGGTGTGGTTTAAGAATAAAACCATCAGTGATATCGATTCTTTCAAAATCAATTTCTTCAGTGTGATCTAAATCTACTGTTTGTCCTTCAAGGGGGACTAAGAGCTCATGACCTAAGTGCAAGCGGATGCCTGTAGGACGGATATCTTTTGGGTTAAATTCGGGGAAAATCGTGATTTTTTTAGTTTCAAGGTACTTTCGGATGGTGATATCTGAGAGGATCATTTTTTATCTCCTAAAATCTGGGGAAAAAGTCTCTAGATTTTACAGTAATCCCTCTTTTTTTTCAATAAACATAGATTGATCATATATCTTCTTTTCATTAAGATTTCACGAATTATTTTTTAAATTTATGGGTGATTTATGGCAATTATCAATCAAATTTCTTGTGATAATAATCAAATTTATCATGATGAGGTTTCTTTGAATACTCGTTCAGGGGACTCAGAGATAAGCAGCTTTTTTCATTTTTCTAAAACGGCAATTTTTGAGATGACGGTGCATAAGATTTCAAGTGCTAGAGCTGCCGAGTTGCTGATTTTTCATGAGCCTTCTGCAGCCAAGATATTTTATGATAGAGAAATAGCTATAAAAATTAATTTTGATGCTCAGCAAGTTGAATCTGTAAGAAGAATAGTGAAGTGCTCATCTCAGATATTTTATTTGACTACAATCGCTTATGACAACCTTAACGAGCTAGGCCTTTTAGCGTATGATGATAAAGTTGTTCAGGTATTAGAAAATCCTAAAAATATTACACCCCTTACTCAAGGATACTTTGAATACAAAGATGATCAGCTGCTAGTCAAAGTTTATGAACCATTAAATGAGATAGCTGCAGTTAGATCCCTTCTAAAAGATAGTACTTGCTTAGAGCTCAACGGTTGCAAATACGTTTATATTCATCAAGCTAAACAAGATTTAAGCAATTTGGATAAGTATTTAGATAGTAGCAGTGTAAAAAACATTCTGGATCAGCCTTCAAAGATTGTCCAAACTTCTCCTAGTCAATACACGTATTATCGCCAAGGTGCTGCTGTGCAAATAGATGTACAAAAACAAATGATCCTTCGTCTGTTTCTTGCGTTTGATGTGCCTGTTTGTAGCGCTACGGAGACGATTTCTTTAATCTCTGAAATGAGCGCAAAAGCTTTTGAGGAATTAAAAATGATAGGTGGAGAGTATTGCACTTTGGAAGATGTGCAAGAAACTCTCTTAAGACCGTACAGAGTCATTATTGATAATGCACAAAATTTTGTCTATCATGGGCCTAAGCTTGTTTTGCTAGTTTCTAGTCAAGGTTATTCCATATTAGGTATAAGAGTAGCTCTGCATACATTGGATGCAATAAATAGAGGCAGCAATATTTTTTGTTATACGATGGCGGCTCTTCAGGCATTAAAGAAAATCAATCTAGCTTTTGATGATCAAGACATTATTGATGCAATTTCATATGCACAAGGTTGCTTTAATACAAAAGACGAAGGAATCATCGAATACAAAGGCAAAAGAGCATCAATTTTAATAGATTCAAGAAACAATGCCATTATGAGTGTTAGGCTAGGAATTGATGTAAAGGTTTCCAATCCATCGCAGCCTCACGCTGATTCGAAGTTTTATCAATACAATATTTCTGGATACAACGATCTATCTTTGCTTATGTTGAAAGTAGACGACCAAAATATCAAGCAAACCTTAGAGCAGCCTATCAAAATTGTTACTCAAATGAATGGAAATATGCAATATATTGGGTCGAAAATTGCTGTAATAATTGACCCGCAAGCAGAAAAAATTGTTGCGGTGCGATCTGTAGTGCATGTTCAAAAATCACATTCTGATAGCGTTTATTTTTATTCGGCAGAAGCATTTAACCAATTAAAAGAATATAAACTTACGGTACATGATGAGAAAATATGCAAAACTTTAAAGGGGTTTCATCAATTATTTAATGATGGTAAAAGAGCCTATTGTTCGAATAACATGCTCATTATGATCGATTTGCAAAATAATATGATTTTAAATGTAGTTCCATTAGTCGATGCGACTACATCATTATTAAATGCACGTTTCTTTTATCGGCCGCAGCCATTTCAAGAGTTACTACAGCTCGGTATTGACCCTTTTAGTCCCAAAGTTTTGCAAACCATCATATCGGCCGCTGAGGTCCTTGTAAAAGAAGAAGATTGCATCGAGTATGTAAGTGAGGATTTGGCAGTAACGATTAACAAAAAAGAGCATCAAATTGTAAAAGTTCGAAGAGTTATAGAATTTCCTGAGTGCATTATCGAAGATAAAAAACGTTTTTTTTGCAGCAATAGAGTTGCTATTTCTTTGAAATCTAAAGGTCTTTATTTAGACCACATCCATATTCTTTCAGCTCTTATAGATCCTGACAAAACCTTTTCTTTAGGTAATAATCAATATGAATATAGAGTAAGAAACATCAGTATAATCATTGATCATTCTACTGATGAAATCATTAGCTACAATTTTGTCACACCCATAGCTGTTTGTCCTTCCTTAAAGAAAATTCAGCTTCTATCATATCAAAAAGAGATAAAACATGTGGCTTATGATCTTTACTTAGGAGATCAATCAAAAATTAAGGATTGCCTTGAAAATCCAGATCACATAAGTGTTGATCCAACTAATCGACACATAGTTAGATATGCAAAAAATGGTGTAACAGTTGATTATGATTCTATGTTGGAAAAAGTGATTAATGTAAAACATTAATCACAAGTAAAATGCATCTTCAAGTAGCACCGTCAAAAAGTGCTGCTTGATCTTTAAGAGTAGTAGAATACAAGCTTTCGTTATCATCGATAAAACTAGTAAATCGATTGATCAAATTGATCCTTTGAATTAAGATTTCCTGAATTATTTTTAAATTTTTAGGGAATTTATGGCAATCGGCAGCAATATATCAAATAATCTACATCAATTAGATGGGCAATCTTCAGCGCCAGAGTTTTGGCAGCACGGAAAAAAAGAGAAAGAAGAATACAGCTACTCTCAAAATGCAATTTTTGAGATCAAAACACATCAAATTCCACTAAGAATTATAGATGATTTGCTCTATCAAAATATTCACAAAAACGACAGCACAAAACAAATCATCGCAAATAGAGATATAGCTATACAAATCGACAAAGAATCTAAACAAGTTGAGTCAGTAAGAAGAGTTGTGCGCTTATCGAATAGCATCTTTTTTTACACACTAACTGCGTATTGGCAACTAGGTGCTTTGGGCCTATCGCCAAGAGATGAAGCGATTGTAGATACGCTAGAAAATCCTCAAGAAGTTTTAGATCAAAACGCTGGATATAAGCAATATATAAAAGGTAATTTTTCTTTACGAATTTTTGAGCCGTCTGGTGAAATTATGAATATTGAACGCTTAGATCACCATTTGCAACATATTTCTATAAAAGAACCAATCATTTTTAGCTACTCTGATAAAGCAGTAAGACAGATAGAAGATTTAAAGTTGTCTATTCAAAGTGAAGAGATCCAAAATGTTATTAACTGTCCAAAAAAAGTCTCTCAAATTGGGGAAATGGTTGCTGTTTATTATGGTGACAGACTTGCTATAACGATAAATAAAAAAGATAGATCGGTGATTTCTCTCGAAATGGCTCTTCCGATACAAATACAACATGGAAATGGGTTTATTACTCTGAATATGAAATTTACAGAAAAAGGGCTAGAAGAGTTTTTAGTGCTTCAAGGGAGATACGCTACTACAGAAGATATCATTGAAGCTATTCAAAATCCTTTACGAGTGATAAGGGGTGTAGGGATAAACACGATGTACCAGGGTAAAAAGCTCTCTGTTCTTGTTGCAGCTCAGGGTTTTTCCATCATGGGTATAAGAAGGCTGATAAACGTTATAGATCCTATACGAAATCAACAACAGACTTATTGTTATTCTCTAACAGCTCTAAAGGCAATAGATAATTTAGAAGTAGACGCAGATCATGAACTTATCATTGATGCAATTTTGAATCCTACCGAGAAGCTTTATCACAGAGACAAACATGTCATTGAATTCTATAACAGTACAGCATGTGTTTTGATCGATACAAGAGATCAAACCATTATGGCAGTAAGATTTGGCATAAAAGCTCATCCTCTATCAAATAGATCAAATGGGTATGCTCCAGAGTTTTATCAATACACGGTTTCTCCATACATGTTGCTTCAAAGTATGGATATTAAACTTGATCATCCCGCAATACGAGATACGCTAGAAAACCCTTTACATACTAATAATCAGCGAGATAATAGAACTCAGTTTATGGGAAAGCAGTTTAGTATCATTGTTGACAGTGAACAAAATAAAATTGTTTCTATGAGTTTAGTTGTACATGTTGAGAAATATCGCGAAAAAACCACCTATTATTACACAAAGCATTCTATAAAAAAGCTTAATGAGTATGCAATGAAGCCTAACGATGATGAAATCCAAACGGCATTGAGTACTTATCCCCGAGAAGTAGAAGAAAACAAGGGGCGTTATTATGCTAAGAATCTGATAGTTGTTGTTTATGTGCCTACTAGAGAGATTTTAGACATCATTCCTTGTGTAGAAGTAATGCAAGCATCAGGAGTTCAAAGAATATCGATAGGTAAAAATGCATTATCACAAATGCGTTTTATCAATTTAGACCCTTTTGGTGTTGAATTAAAAAGAAATTTAACAAGTCCTATTGAAGTTTTCATAAAAGAAAATCAAATAATAGAATATCTCTCAGAAGAATATGCAATCACTGTTGATCAAAAAAATCTTGAAATAACAGACGTTCGCCCGGTTTTACATTTTACAGAAGCAAATTTTGAAGAAAAAAAGAGGCTTTTTTTCAGTAATGCTGCAATCGCTTTGTTGCTAAAAAATGGGATTGCGTTCAATCATCCCCATATTTTTTCCGCTTTAATAAATCCTTATAAGATTTTTGATGTATCAGAAAATCAAAAAGAATATCGAGGTACCAATATCAGTTTGGTGGTTGATTTGTCTGAAGATACTATCATAGGCTGCTATTTAGTCGAGCCTATCTCTATGAAATCGAGATCGTACGATATTCAGGGTTTTTCAGATAAAATAGAGACAAGATACATAGCATATCAAAGTGAGCATGGTGATAAACAAGCCATCAAGATGTGTCTTGAAGAACCTGATTGTCGAGAAATGCACCAAAGTTT
>VGMA01000093.1 GCA_016866575.1 Chlamydiota bacterium | reverse complement strand
TGTCGATAGGGCTTTTTTTAGGCATCATGAAAGGACGTTTTGTATTAGCGACTAGAGCAAGAAAAGAAGTTTGCAAATTGCTGCAGATTCCTGAGCCGATCCATATTAAGCATGTATTCTCTATAAGACTACTTGCCATCATGGCAATTATGATGTCTTTAGGGATGGCTATGACTGTTGGAAAATTATCTTATGATATTAGGGCGATGATTGATGTAGCTGTAGGTTCTGCTTTAATTCAAGGGGCTGTACAATATTTTCGCTCAGCTGTCCAAGTTAGGCTTTATGGTAAAGAGAACCTTTAAAGATTTCATACGAGCGGTAGAGCTGCTCGATGAGCATTAAACGGATATTTTGGTGGGTAAAGGTCAACGAAGAAAAACTCAATTTCTTCGTTGCACCTGAAATTAGCGAATCAGGAAGCCCTTCAGGGCCGCCAATCACAAAAACCAAAACACCTTCATGTTTTGTATAGATATAGTTAGAAAGATCTTCACTTCTCCAACGCTCTCCTAGTGGATCTAAGCAAATGTAGCGAGGAACTTTCGATAAAGCGGTGATCATTTCTTCATTATTTCGAAAAATTTCAAAAAAAATCTCTACCTTTCCCTTGAGCCGGTCTTGATACATCTTTAGCCCTTCTTTGAGCCAAGATTCTTTATGTTTGCCTATAGTGTAGATCTGTACTTTTAACATGCTAAAGAGTATAGTAGGCGTGCATTTTAAGGGGAAGACTATGCTTGGATTTTTCGTTTGGGACCCAAGTCCTAATATTTTGGTGATCCCTTTTTTGGGCTTACCTCTGACTTGGTACGGGCTTTTATTTGCGAGTGGTTTTTTTCTTGGCTTTCACCTATTTTGCTATCTTGGTAAAAAAGAATTTTCAAAAGTTTACGCTGAGTCTCTTCTTGTCTACATTATGGTAGGTACCGTAGTTGGTGCAAGATTAGCCCATTTACTTTTTTATCACCCCTTTTCTTTTATCTTAAACGATCCTTTGGTCATCTTCCGCACATGGGAAGGTGGTCTAGCAAGTCATGGAGGAGTTAGCGGGGTAGTGATAGCGCTTTACTTATTTTATAGAAAATATGGCAAGAGCCACCCGAAAGTTTCTTTTTTTCGTCTTATTGATTTACTTTCGATACCAACAATCATGGTAGGCAGCTTGATTAGGATTGGCAATTTCTTTAATCAAGAGATCTGCGGAATGCCTACGGATATGCCATGGGGCGTGATTTTTCTTCACCCTGCGGATGGAGCGCTTGCTATACCTAGACATCCGGTGCAACTTTATGAATCGATCTTCTATGCGCTAATTTTTCTAAGTTCTTTGGTACTTTGGAAGAAAAATATAAAAGGAATTGCAGGGTATTGCATTACCATGGCATTTACGTTTAGATTTTTTATTGAACGTTATAAAGGTGAGCTGAGCCCGCTTTTAAGTGAAGAACATACACTATTTATGGCGCAGTATCTTAGTATTCCGATGATAGGATTTGGACTTTTACTCTTCTATTCTTCGAGAAGGCTTGTTAAATCCCGCTAAGATTTTCTTCTACGGTCTGGAAAATTTCAGTTTGAGCTCTAACATAATCTCTTTGAAATGGAATCAAAGGGAGGCTATTTTTGCAAAGATCGTCGAGATGTTCGATGATCATTTCATGAAATTGCATTTGTTTTTCATTTGTTAGCTCAACGTAGTGCCATTTGATGAAGCGATCAAAAGCAGACTCTTGATTTGATCTTAGATCCGTATACCAAAAATGTTTGTAGAGAATCGTTATTCTCTCTAGTAGAGCTTGTTTAGAGCTCAAAAATTGAGGATAATCCATCAGCATTTTTTGGAGCACTTTTTGAACAAAGTCACTGTGACAAATATGAAGTTCGCTTAGGTTTTGCCCTTTCCACAGTTTCTTGATGATTTTACTAATAGCACTTGTATTGTCAAAATACAGTGAGCTGCAAATAAGATCTCCTTGAAGACTCCAAAGGGAAATTTTTTGGGCAAACGGTTCCATTTGTCTATCTTCTGAAGATAGGGGATTATCATGCACAGATAGAGTCTGCATGTGCTTGAGATTGCCAAGTACTTTATGGATGAGATCTTGTGCTAAAAGATCTGGATGCTCGATTTGCACACTTGTCATTTCTTCTTCTATAAGTTCGCGAAGATAATAAGGAACTTTAGCAATCGGGTTGCATACAAGATGGATTTGATTCCAAATAATGATCTCTAAATCTTTATATTCTTGATCTGAAATTTGAGGTAAGCTTTTGAAGCATTCAAAGGTTTGGATAAGTGTATGGAGAACTTTTTCTAGCGGCTCTTCTTCACGCTGTTTTTTGACTAACTGAATTTCATATTGAATGAAAGCGTATACCTCTTGTCTCAAAACAGGAACTTCTGTGTGGATGCGATCTGAAGAAAGAGATAGTACATAAGATATCGCAGCTTCTAGCTGTTTTTCAGCCATCGGTTTAGACATCTTGGCTGCAAGTTTGTATAAAAGAAGTATTCTTCTGACTAAATGGATCAAATCACTCGCTTCACCTTGGATAAAAGAAGCAGATTCATTTTTAATAAACTCTTCTATAGAGACAAGTTTCTCTTTTGCGAGTGTTTTATGAACACAAAGATAAGGGTAAGCTTTTTCAGCATAAATTGACCAAAGACTTGGAATTAGATCATCTAAACGGCGTAGCCTCGAAAGGCCGCCAAGTCTTGTGATTTTCTTTTGAACTCTACTAGCAAGTTCTTTTTGAGAAATCAAAGAGTTTTTTGCAAGCTCTTCAATTTGGTAGCGGACGATAAAAGTATCGATAGCTGCGTGTTTATCGTAAGGGCAGTTGTCTTGATGCTTATCTTTAGTAATGATGTGTTTTTGCAGCGACCAGATCGTCGAGGCCATCTCTTCTAAATCTGTTCTTGTGCCATCAAGAGTAGCAATGCACTCAGAAATTTTTACTGCAAGCTGATAGGCTTGATGGTAAGGAAATAGGTTCCCTTTCCCTTTTTTGTAGAGAAGCTCTTTGAGGTTTTCTCTAATCATAAAAGGAACGTTGAGAGATCCTTCAGGAGTTAAGGCTTCTTTTCTTTCATCAACGGAGTCTAAATATAGACGAACTTTTTCCCACGTCTTTTTTAAAGCCGTTGCACCTAATCGATAGCTTGGGAATTTGACGTTGAATTCAGGGAGAATTTGCTTAAGGAGCAATTCTTGGATTTTCTTTGACCATTGCTTAGGATTATTTTCTTTTAAGATCTCTGATTTGATTTTTCCAGCTAAGAATAAGCTTAGATCGGAAAAAGGATCGTAAAAATCTTCAGTCTCGTCTATAGGGCAGACGAATTTATTCGGAAAAGGGGGCTTTTTAGCCGCTCTTGCTCTAGGCAGCGGATCTTCCGGGGAAAAGTCTGGCAACGTTTTTCGAGACATATTCAAAAAATAATTTTATGCATGTAGTTTTTGTTCTAAACGATCAAGAAGATTTTTGTCTAATAAATATTGAAAAATCCTGATTTTTGAGATATGATGGGATGAAAAGAGGAGTTTTTTATGAACTTTATTATGATTGCGGGTAATCTAGGAGCCGACCCAGAGGTGCGCTTCACATCTTCTGGATTGAAGGTCACAACCCTTAGAGTTGCTTGCAATTCTAAAAAAGCAGGAAAGGATGAAACTGTTTGGTGGAAAGTAACTATTTGGGGAGAACAGTTTGATAAATTGATCCCTTACTTCAAAAAAGGGCATTCCATTATTGTCCACGGTGAAGTAAGTAAACCTGAAATTTTTAATGATCGCGATGGCAAGCCGCAAATTTCTTTAAATATTGTGGCAAGCAGCTTACATTTTAGCCCATTCGGCAGTGGCAAAACGGAGAAAAAAGAAGAAGCATACGCACAGCCTAGAGGGCCTTCTTTTGGATCTTCAGCGCCAGAACATGAATTCTCTTACGGAAGAGCTCCAGAGGAATCATTCAATGATGAAGAAATCCCTTTCTGAGGAAATTTCCCTTTTGCAGCATTTATCCCTAAAATATAAGGGGGTATATTCTGGAAAGCAAATCAAAAAAGCTATTGATAAAGGATTTTGTCTAGTTAACGGAAGAGTCGAAAAGTACTCTTCTGTTAAAATCAAAGATTCTGATGTAATTTCTTTTTGTGAGGGGGGTATAGCAGCCTCTTCTCAAGAAGGAACGCTAGCAACTGTCTTTGAAGATGAATGGTTTTATGTTTTTAATAAGCCTTCTGGCATGGATTCAGACAAGCTCTCTGAAAAAGGGTATCTTGTCCATAGACTCGACAAGCCTACATCAGGTCTTATCATCGTAGCAAAAACTGAAGAAGTGCAAAAATCTTTTGAAGAGATGTTTCAAGAACGTCAAGTTACGAAGAATTACATCGCTATGGTCAATGGTGTGGTTTTAGAAAGTACCGGCCAAATCGATGCCAAAATCGGAATTGCTCATCAAAAAGAAGGGCAAAAAGTCATGAAAACCGGCATCGGCAAAGAGGCTCTAACACGCTGGAAAGTACTTAAAAGATACCAAAGAAACACACTGATTATGCTAACTCCTATTACAGGAAGAACGCATCAATTGCGCGTTCATATGTCTTCGATAGGTCATCCTATTATTGGAGATAATCAATATGGAAGAAGAGAAGCGTGTCGTTTGATGCTGCATGCAGAGAAATTGATGTTTTCTCACCCTAAGACAGGTAAAAAAGTTTCTTTTGAAGCAAAAAGGACTTTTGCGTGAAGGTTCTGATTGTAAAAACATCAGCACTAGGGGATATCATTCAAGCTATCCCCGTTTTACATTTACTTAAAGAGCACTATCCTTATGTAGTGATTGATTGGATCGTAGAAAAAAAATGGCAGGGTGTACTAGGCCGTCTTGAGAGTTTAAATAAAATCATCCTCTTTGATAGGAATAACCTTACCAAAAGCATTCGTCATATCAGAGAAGATGCTTATGATTATGTATTTGATTTGCAAGGTAATGCAAAATCTGGTCTCATAACGCTTGTTGCAAGAAGCAAAAGAAAAATTGGGCTTCATCAAAGCCAGGTAAGAGAGTGGCCAAATCTTTTAGCAACAACTGATCAGATCAAAATAGATAATTCTAAGCCTATGACAGATCAGCTTTTGCAAATTGTCAGCATCTTTTTCAATATACCAATTCCCAGTACTCCTCAAAAAGTAATTTTTTCTATCACCAAGGAAGAAGAAGAATTTATTGAAGAGCTCATAGAGAAAGGTCAAGGAAGACCTATGGTGATGATTTGTCCATGTTCAAGATGGGAAAACAAAAGACTTTCACGTACAGCATGGACTATTTTGATCAAAAAAATAAGTGAAAAATTTGACCCGTATTTTTTCTTTGTTTTTGGAAATGAGCAAGAAAGAGAGGAAGTTGAGCTTTTGCACAAATATTTTCCTGAAGATAGCGCTGTTATAGGCGCAATGTCGATCCCTGTTTGGCAAAATGTTATGACAAAGATGGGGGGTGTAATTAGTGTTGATTCAAGTGCGCTCCATTTAGCAGGCCTTGCAGGTGTAGCTACGTTTAGTATTTTTGGTCCAACACAAGCCCAATTTTTTCAGCCTATTGGAGACAATCACAGCTCTTTTCAGGGCGCATGTCCTTATGGCGAAAAATTTGTAAAGCAGT
>VGMA01000092.1 GCA_016866575.1 Chlamydiota bacterium | reverse complement strand
AAACAGAAAGACGAAGTTTCAAAGCTGAAAATAGCGTGCTCAATCTCAAAAAGCTACGCTATTTAAAAAAGCTTCAAGAATCTAAGTCCTATGAAGAATTCGATGCGACAATTACAAAAGTGCGCGCTAACGGGTTAATTTTTGATCTAAACTTTCTCTCCTTTGAAGGATTCATCCACATAGCAAGTTTAGAAAAAGAGTATTTCCACTACTCTGATAGAGCTGCATGTTTTGTTGGAGAAAATAGCAAAAAGAAGCTCTATGTAGGCATGGCAATCAAGGTGAAAATAGAATACGTGGATTTACTCTTTCAAGAATGCCGCTGGAAAATTGTAGAGTATTAAATTTTTTATTTACAATAGATTGTAGACGTTCCTAATCAATCACTAAACATAAGTGTACTTTGTTAAAAGAAGTGCACTATGTAGTTTTCTATTCTTATTGAGGCGAAATAATCTTCAAGTTGCTACACTAAAAAGAATGAAAAAGCACGCTATTACCGGCATTATTATCCTAACACCTCTTGTCTTGACAATTGTCGTGATAGGGTTCATCGTCAATTTTCTCACTCGGCCGTTTATCAATTTGGTTAGCAGTTTGCTTACCAAGTATGAAATCATCAATCGCGGCTTTTTGTTTTTAAGCCCTGAAAAGACGCTCAAATATGGAAGCGAACTTCTTATTTTGCTCGCGATCTTTTTCTTTATTTGGCTTGTCGGTTTTTTAGCGAAAAAATTCTTTATCGATTGGATTATCCAAAAAGTCGATTTACTCATGCATAAAGTGCCTGTTGCTAATTCGATTTACAAAACCTCAAAAGAGGTGATCCACAACATCTTTAGTGATGAAAAGCCGTCCTTCAAACAAGTGGTTGTAGTCCCGTTTCCCGGAAAAGGGATCTATGTCCTCGGCTTTTTAACCAACCAAGCTCCTCTATCTGCTTGCGAGGCCACAAATCAAGACTTACTTAGCGTCTTTATACCGACTACGCCGAATCCTACTACAGGATTTTTACTTATGTACCAAAGAGAGCATGTTCGCAAAATTGACATGAGCGTTGAAACTGCCATTAAATATATCGTCTCTTGTGGATTGATCGCAAAAATGGATGACAAAGGGGCTCAACAATGAAAAAATACTTCTTCACAGGACTCATTGTTTTGCTTCCTGTAACTATCACCATGGCCGTTTTTTTGTTTCTTCTCGATGTTTTGACGACCCCTTTTCTCGGCTACATGGAAATGTTTTTGGAATTTATCAACCAATTTCTCCCTTTTGAAGTTGGCGATCATAAGCAGCTTTTCATTTTTTTGAGCAAAATTTTAGTACTTGCAACTTTGTTTGTGATTGTTCTTTTACTTGGCTTCATGGGCCAAAAACTCTTTTTTCACTGGATCGTTAAAAAAATCAACCACTTATTTCTAAGAATACCTCTTTTTAAAACGATTTTTAAAGTGATCCACGACATCGTTACTGCCGTATTTGCAGATAGACAAAAGTTTTTCGAAAAAATCGTGATCGCTCCCTTTCCTTTTGATGGAGCAAAAATGGTAGGACTTGTCCCTGGCGATGCGCCAGAGTCAGCTCAAGTACCGGGAGCTAGCCCAGAGAAAAGACTAAAAACTTGTTTTTTACCAACTGCACCTCATCCTTTTTCCGGGTTTTTATTGCTCTTAGAAGACTCTCTTTTGGAAAATCTCGATGTGAATCTTGAAGAGGTCCTCAAGTTCATCATTTCTTGCGGAATTTACCAGCCACCGGGACTTAGCGGCCGTGACAAATAGAGTATTCTTTATCCAAGTCAAAACCAATAGCGAGAAATTAAAAAAAATACTCGAATTGTGCCAAACCCATTTCGAAAATCGGCAAAAGCTTTTAATCAAAACCGACACAATTGAGGCTGCTCGCTTTTTAGATGATTTCCTTTGGAAGAACCCAACAGATGGTTTTTTGCCCCATGGGATTGAAGAAACGGATAGTTTTATCTCAATCACGAAGTCAGACACCAATCCAAATCAAGCTTATTGCTGTTTAAATTTAACCTCTTCTCCCCTTTTGAACTTAAATTTTAGCAAAATTTACGAATTTGATGACAAAAGTTCCCTTGAAAAACAGCGAATTAGCGAATTTCGCTTCCAGACTTATAAAAAGTCTCTAATTCCTATTGCTTCCTATTGAAGAAAACCTTACAATTGCCTTGGTATTTTTTAAGGAGAAGCTATGACACGAATCAGCAAGCAAGCAGAACGAAGAATGAAAAGCCCAAGAAAGCGCCACTATCGTATTCCAGCTCTTACAGGCCCAAAAAAAGATGCGCTTCCTGAAGGGTATCGTCCACACCCAAACGTGGCACCAAGTAACATGAACATCTTTGTCCCCAAGGTAGGTTAATCCCATGTCACAACATCCTAGTTTCGGAAAACCAAATAAAGGAACACAGAAAAGAAACGTTCTAAAACGCTTTGAAAGAGTAAAACAACTCAAAAGTAAAGGTCGCTTTAATGGGAACAAAGTCACAGGCTTGCCCAAAACTGCCGCCCAGTAATGTCATCATTTTTGATGAACAGAACGATTTATCTTTTTCGCATGAAGAAGTAAAGGGTGTGGTTACAACCGTCCTCACCCATTATCATGTCAAGACAGACGAAGTGGTTCTCCACTTCGTTGATACAAAGACGATATGCACTCTTCACGAAGAATACTTTTCTGACCCTAGTGTTACAGATTGTATCACCTTTCCTATCGATGGACCAGAGCCTCAAACAAGCCCTTCCATTCTAGGAGAAGCATTCATATGCCCTAAAACAGGTATCGCCTACAACCCTTCGAGCCCTTACGAGGAACTTACGCTATATATTGTTCATTGCCTTTTGCATCTCATCGGCTACGATGATATCGAGCCAGAAGATGAAAAAGTCATGAGAGAACAAGAACGCATCTGTCTAGATCTTTTGAAGAAAGAAAAAAAGATTTTGACAAATGGAGCAGCAACTTATACATAGAAAATATGTCTAATACGCTACTTCTTCCTTTTTTATTTTTTCTTTTCTCGACTGCGCTCTTTGCTTTAAAGATTGCTATAGACCAAATGAGGACAAGCGAGCTTCATCAAGAGCTCAAAAGGCATCCTTGGTATTACAGCATATTGTCTTGGATAGAAAAACAGGTTCTTCAAGATAGCGAAAATGTTTTACTTGCCTTTATCCATAGAACAATTTTTTTCACATTTACCGGATACACAGTCTCTTTGACTTTAGTGATTCCGAATGAAGATGTACTACTGAACACCTTACTCATTTCAGCCCCTTTTCTATGCTATTTCGCCATGCATGCACTAGGCACAAGAATCGAGTATGCCATTTTAAAAATCTTCAATCCCCTTGCGAGTATTGTCTTAACGCTGCTTTTCCCTTTCACCTGGCTTATGCTTTGGATTGAACATAAAATTTCATTCAAACAAGAAGAAGCAGCAGAATCTGATGACAGCTTTACCATGATCAAACATCGCCTGCTTGAAATATTAGAAGAGTCTGATATCAAAGATCTTATCGATCCACAAGATAAAAAACTCATCAAATCGATCGCTAACTTTCAAGATCGGGTTGCTAGAGAAATCATGGTCCCTAAAATCAATATCGTAGGCTTTCCTGAAGAGATGTCTATCAAAGAAGCCGCTCCTGAATTCATATCTGAGGGCTTTAGCAGAATTCCCATCTATAGCGAATCTATCGATATGATCACAGGCGTTCTTTTGTATAAAGACGTGTTGGCGTTTTTGCTTGAGCATATGGAAAAAAATCCAGAAGTCATTCATACCACTACACTTAAAACTCTCGCAAAACCTATCGTTTACGCACCTGAAGGCAAAAAAATATCTGATCTGCTTCAAGAAATGAAACAGCTGCAGATCCACATCATTGTGATCGTAAATGAATATGGCTGTACAGAAGGCATTGTCACTATTGAGGACATCTTAGAAGAAATTGTAGGCAACATCTCTGATGAACACGATATCAACGAAGAGCAGCTCTATAGCAAAGCTCCAGATCATTCTTGGATAGTAGATGCTAGAATGAACATCATTGATCTCGAAGCAGAGACTGGAATATCCATTCCTCCTGACCCTGAATATGAGACAGTAGGAGGCTTCATCCTCAACCAAATCAACAGATTTCCTACTGTTGGAGCAATTATCCACACAGACCATTTTGACATCAAAGTTCTCTCAACCGGCAAAAGACTCATCCACAAAGTCAAAATCATACCGACAAATCATTCCCATGACGAAGACTAGACTTAGCTCTAGATCGAAAATTTCTTTTCGAAAATTTTACTAAGATACGTTCGTGGTAATTTAATCACATTTTGGTTATGATCCTTGGAGATTAAGCAGGAGCCTTATGCGTCGTTCTATTTTGTTATCCGAACCAGCAGTAGCACTGGCAGGACAAGTCAATACTTGGCGATTTTCTTACACTACAGCTACACCACTTCCAGCAAAAACACTCGTGAAATTTGATCTTTGCTCAAGAGGTGAAGAGAGTGATTGGCAAATTCCAGAAACCGGCCCTAAAGCAAAAAGCAATGGAATTTGGATAGAACTCCCCTCAAAAAAAGTTGTCCACGGTTCAGTTTGCGACGATCAAGCAGATCAGTTTGAGTTTTGTTTAAACGAAGCGATCGAGGCTGGTGAAACATTTACCATCTGTGTGGGATCGCCTCAAGAAGACAAAAGATCAACTCAAGGAACAAGAGCACAAACCTTTCTAGAAAGAAGAAGAAGCTTTCCTATCCATATTGATCCAAAAGGAAAGGGAGACTACAAAGATCACGAAGCATTCATGATCGATATCAAAGGAAATCAGCTTGAAAAGATCGTGATGGTAACCCCTTCTTTGGTGCCTAAAAATCACCGATTCGACATCATTGTACGTTTTGAGGACCGCTATGGCAACCTTACTGGCAGAGTTGAAGAAGGAACTCTTATTGAGCTCTATTATGAGCAATTAAGAGAAACACTTAAATGGACACTATTTTGTCCTGAGACAGGCTTTATTGCCCTGCCAAATATCTATTTCAACGAGCCTGGGCTTTACATATTAAAGCTTAAAAACTTAAAGACCGGCGAATTATTCAAGTCGACCCCGATCATGTGTACAACCGATGAATCGCAAATGCTTTTTTGGGGAAGCTTGCATGATGATGCGGTGCGATTCAATTCAACAGAACAAGTTGAATCGCTGCTAAGACATTATCGCGACGATAAATCCCTCCAATTTTATGCAACAAGCTCTCCTGAAGATGAAGAGCATACACCTTCTGATATATGGAAGCTCATCAACACATGCACTACAGAGTTCAACGAAGAAGATCGCTTTGTCACCATGGTAGGTATGCAGTGGTTTTCAGATGCATCTGATGAAGGGATTCGTCAATTCATCTTTGCTAAAGACAACCGCCCAATCTTAAGAAAAAAAGAGACAAAGTGGAACACTCTTAAAAAGATCTACAAAACTCATGCCCCTAAAGAAATGATTTCAATTCCAATCTTGAGCTCTTTAAAAGGAGTAAGCTCAGATTTTAGCTCTTTTGCTCCAGAGTACGAAAGAGTCGTCGAGATCTATAGCGGATTTGGATCTACTGAAAGTTTAGCTAAAGAAGGAAATGAATTTCCCTTTGTTTCAGGAAAGAAAAAAACTGCCATTGAAATAGCTGAAGGAACAGTCATTTCTGCTCTAAATGAAGGGTGCAGGTTTGGATTTGTTGCGGGCGGAATT
>VGMA01000091.1 GCA_016866575.1 Chlamydiota bacterium | reverse complement strand
CACGCTGACTACATCAAAAACATGATCACCGGTGCTGCGCAGATGGACGGAGCGATCCTCGTAGTTGCAGCTACAGATGGTCCTATGCCGCAAACAAAAGAACACATTCTTCTTGCTCGTCAAGTAGGTGTACCTGCTATCGTTGTGTTCATCAATAAAGTTGATATGATCCAAGAAAGTGACATGGAGCTTCTTGATCTCGTAGAGATGGAAGTTCAAGAGCTTTTAGAAGCTAAAGGCTACAAAAACACTCCTATTATCAGAGGATCTGCTCTTAAAGCTCTCGAAGGAGATGCGAAATGGGTAGAAACTATCGCGAATTTGATGAATGCGGTTGACACGCACATTGAAACTCCAGCAAGAGAAAAAGACAAGCCTTTCTTGCTCGCTGTTGAAGACGTATTCTCTATCTCTGGACGTGGAACTGTTGCTACAGGACGCGTAGAGAGAGGGGTGGTAAAACTCAACGATAAGCTTGAGCTAGTTGGAATTAGACAGACAAGAGATACAGTTGCAACAGGTCTTGAGATGTTCAATAAACAGCTCGAGTATTGTGAAGCAGGGGAAAACGTAGGTATTCTACTTCGCGGTGTTGATAAGAAAGACATCGAAAGAGGTATGGTTCTTGCTGCTCCAGGAACATGCAAAGCGCACAGCGAATTTGAAGTTCAAGTTTACGTTTTAACACAGCAAGAAGGTGGAAGACATAAGCCTTTCTTCAATGGATATCGTCCACAGTTCTACTTCCGCACAACAGACGTTACAGGAAGCGTGGAATTGCCAGCAGGTGTTGAGATGGTAATGCCTGGTGATAACGTAACCCTCGTATGTAAGCTTCTTTCGCCAGTGGCGATGGAGCAAGGAATGCGTTTTGCTATCCGAGAAGGTGGAAAAACTATCGGTGCAGGAACTGTTTCCAAAATTATTAAGTAGCATGTTAATAGGGGAGAGGTGTATACTTCCCCCTATAATTTTTTGGGAGTGTAGCTCAGTTGGTAGAGCGTCGGTCTCCAAAGCCGCAGGTCGGGGGTTCGAATCCCTCCACTCTCGCCAAGTAAAAACCAACAACCCGGTTTTGCGTGCTGCTTGTTTTCAACGACCAAGCTCACTATAGCAAATCTGGGATAACTGAAGGTCCTGGAGTGACTCAGAAAGTAGTGTCATTAGTGCAAGATAATACAACGATGAAAGCAGCCCCAAAAGAGGGGTTTGTAAAGGGTCTGAAGGAAGAGCTAAAAAAAGTCTCTTGGACTTCAAGAGAGGAGTTGATTCTCTGCACAAAAATAGTTGTGGGAGCAACATTCTCTTTTAGCCTAGCTATATATGTTGTCGACTTGTTTGTACGCGGAGTTGTGAACGGATTTCACCAGATCATTAGATTGATCGGGTTCTAAATGGGTGGTAAAGAATGCATTGGTATGTAGTACAGGCGTTGTCTGGACAAGAAAACAAGATCAAGAAAGCGATTGAAGAAAATCGCGATAGCAGCGGTATGAGCGGAATCATTGACACAGTGCTTGTCCCTACAGAAAACGTAGCAGAAGTTAAAAAAGGGCAGCAGCACATAGTCGAAAGAAAGCTCTGGCCTGGTTATCTTCTAGTAAAGATGCAACTTACAGAGGAATCTTGGCAGTACATTAAAAACACGAACGGTGTCATCGATTTTTTAGGCAGCGGAAGTCCTACTCCGTTATCTAATCATGAAGTAGACCAATTGATCGCCGATCTTTCTAAAAAGAAAGATGAGGTGGCATATAAGCATGACATTCGTCAAGGAGATCACGTTAAGATCGTTGACGGTGTTTTTGCGAACTTCACAGGAACTGTAGTCAATATTGCTCACGATAAAGGAAGACTTGACGTTGTTGTATCGATTTTCGGTCGAGACACAAGAGTTGATGACCTACAGTTTTGGCAAGTAGAAAAAAGTAGTACGGAAGAACAGCACTAAGATAAAGTAGAGTAGCTATATGGCGAAGAAAATCGTAAAAATTATTAAACTGCAAATCCCAGCAGGAAAAGCGAATCCAGCTCCTCCGATTGGTCCAGCTCTTGGTTCAGCTGGTGTGAACATCATGGGCTTTTGTAAAGAATTCAACGCAAAAACTCAAGATAAAGCGGGGAGCGTTCTCCCTGTAGTAATCACAGTTTACCAAGATAAAAGCTTTACCTTTGAACTTAAGCAGCCTCCTGTAGCAGAAATGATCAAAAAATCTGCAGGCATACAAAAAGGCTCAGGAGTCCCAAATAGAGATAAAGTAGGAAAGCTTACTAAGATACAGGTAAGAGAAATTGCAAAAGCAAAGAAACCTGATTTGCGAGCTAAAAATGAAGAAGCAGCTATGCTTCTCGTTGAAGGAACAGCTCGTTCTATGGGTGTGGATATAGTAGAAGGATAAAACACATGAGTAAGCTAAATAAAAGAATGAAAGATATCTACTCTAAAGTAGATACAAGTCGTACATATACGGCTAAAGAAGCTCTCAAGGTCCTCAAAGAGATGCCACAGGTCAAATTCGATCAGTCGCTAGAGCTAGCGATCAAACTGGGCGTAGATCCTCGTAAAGCAGATCAGCAAGTACGTGGCACAGTTAGTTTGCCAAAAGGAACAGGTAAAACTGTTCGCGTTGCTGTTTTAGCACAAGGTGAAAAAGCTACTGAAGCGAAAAATGCCGGGGCAGATGTTGTTGGAGCACTAGAGCTCGTAGAAAAAATTAAAGAGGGATGGCTAGAATTTGATGCCCTCATCACAACTCCAGACTTAATGAGAGAAGTAGGTAAATTAGGAAAAGTATTAGGACCAAGAGGTTTAATGCCAACTCCTAAAGCAGGAACAGTAACAACCGATATCGGAAAAGCTGTTCAGGAAATCAAAGCGGGTAAAGTTGAATTCAAAGTAGATAAAAATTCTGCAATTCAACTCGCTTTTGGTAAGCTTTCTTTTCCTTTAGAAGATGCATTAGAGAACTTTGATGCGCTATTTACAGCAATTCAACGCGCTAAGCCTTCTTCATTAAAAGGTGCCTATATCGAGTCGATCCATCTTTCATCAACGATGGGTCCTGGATTGAAACTGAACGTATCAGGATAAAGGGACAAGACCATGCTACAAGAAAAAGAGTTATTACTGAACGAGGTCAAAGAAAGTATTACAACAGAGACAGGTTTTGTCATTCTGGGCTATCAGAAAATGGCGCCTAATCACGTTGCAAGCTTTCGTCAGAACCTTTATGAAAACGGAAGTCGCCTAATGGTGACAAAAAAGCGCCTTTTTTGCAAAGCGGCAAAAGATTTAGGCTGTGATTACAATGTGGACGAATTACCAGGACACATTGCTATTGTTAGCTGCCAAGATGATTTTATACAAGCTGCAAAATCTCTTTGCAAATTCCAAAAAGAAAATGACCAGAACGTTAAGGTGTTAGGTGGATACTTCCAAAATAAACGCTGCACCAGCGAACAGGTTAAAATAATTGCAGAATTGCCAAATCTCGATGAGATGAGAGCTCAGCTTCTTGCTGTGTTTGAAGCTCCGATGGCACAGACACTTGCTGTTTTTGATGCTGTACTGACAAGTGTTCCCTACTGCTTGCAAAACAAAATTGAAAAAGAAACGAAATAAAGAGGTAACTCATGACCACCATAGCAAAATTAGTAGACGAACTGAGCAAACTAACCGTCCTCGAGATGGCAGAATTAAAGAAAGCTCTAGAAGAAACTTGGGGCGTTAAAGCTGCTGCTGCTGCAGTTGCAGTTGCTGCTGCTCCTGCTGCAGGCGCTGCTCCAGCGGCTGCTGAGTCAACAGAGTTTTGCGTTACGCTATCTGATAAAGGGGCAAACGCAATCAACGTAATTAAAGTGATCAGAGAGATCACAGGTCTTGGCCTAAAAGAAGCTAAGGACCTCGTAGACGGATGTCCTAAAGTTGTTAAAGAGTCTGTAGCAAAAGCAGAAGCTGAAGACATCAAAAAGAAATTAGAAGCTGCGGGCGCTAAGTGTGACCTCAAAGGCCTCTAATTGAGGAACTGAAAAACAGTAAGAGCAGAGATCTTTTTACGATCTCTGCTCTTTAGGTATTTGCGTATTTTCACACCTAGATTATAATAGGTGTCAACTGCACGTGGTTCAATCCTTAGCCGGTTTCATTCTATAGGGAAAACGGCCAAATTTTGAATCACAAGTGGTTATATATTCTAACTCTTGAGGGGAGAGGCATCCATGATACAAAAAGCGCCTAAACGGGTAAGCTTTCACGAACACGAAGAAATTATCGATCTTCCGAATCTTATCGAAGTACAGATTAAATCATATAAGCAATTTTTGCAGTCTGATCAGTTGCCTGCGGAAAGAGAAAATGTTGGTTTACAAGAAGTATTCAACGAAATTTTTCCAATTAAATCTTATGATGAAAAGATCACATTGGAATACATTTCTTACACATTAGGAGTACCTAAATACAGTCCGCAAGAATGTATCCGAAGAGGAATCACATTCAGCGTCCCTTTAAAAGCAAACTTCCGTCTTACCGATGAAACTGGTATTAAAGAAGAAGAAGTTTACATGGGAACCATTCCTAAAATGACAGATAGAGGAACATTTGTCATTAACGGCGCAGAAAGAGTTATTGTTTCTCAGCTTCATAGATCACCTGGTATCTGCTTTGAAAGCGAAAGGCACCCAAAAGGAAACGTTCTCCACTCATTCCGCGTTATCCCTTATCGCGGCAGCTGGTTAGAAGCTTCTTTTGACATTAACGATTTGATCTATGTTCACGTTGACAAGAAAAAACGTAGAAGAAAAATTCTCGCTACATCCTTTATCAGAACTCTAGGTTATTCATCAGATGCGGACATCATTGAAGAGTTCTTCAATACGCAAAAAATGAAACTCAAATCTGAGAAAGATTTTGCGCGTATTGTAGGAAAAATTCTCGCCGAAGACGTTTTAGAAGAAGAGACAGGTGTCGTTTTCGGAAAAGCGGGTGAGAAACTCACAACAGCGATGCTCAAGCGTATTCTTGATGCGAAAATTTCGACAGTAAGAATTGCAGAAGATGCAGATGAAACACATCCGATCATTAAGATGCTTGCAAAAGATCCTACAGATTCATATGAATCTGCTTTAAAGGATTTCTATCGCAAACTCCGTCCGGGTGAGCCTGCAACTCTTGCTAATGCAAGAACGATGATTATGCGTCTATTCTTTGACCCAAAACGTTACAATCTTGGCAAAGTAGGACGTTACAAGCTCAATAAAAAGCTCGCAATACCAACAGATGATGAAGCTCTAGAAAACGTAACGCTTCGCAAGCAAGATATCATTACAGCTATGAAGTATCTCATTAAGCTTCGTGCTGGTGATGATTCTGTTCACTTGGATGATATTGACCATTTAGCGAATAGACGTGTGCGCTCAGTTGGTGAGCTTGTACAAAACCAGTGTAGAATTGGTTTTGTAAGAATGGAGAAAATCATTAAAGAGAGAATGAATCTCTTTGATTTCCAATCAGATACACTTACACCTGCAAAAGTGATTTCATCGAAAGGTCTTCAGTCTGTAATCCGTGATTTCTTTGGTAGATCACAGCTTTCACAGTTTATGGACCAAGCGAATCCACTTGCAGAACTTACACACAAAAGAAGATTGTCAAGCTTAGGACCTGGCGGTTTGAATAGAGACAGAGCCGGATTCGAAGTTCGCGACGTTCACACAAGTCACTATGGACGCGTTTGTCCGATTGAAACACCTGAAGGTCCAAACATTGGTTTGATCACATCTTTGTCATCTTTTGCAAAGATCAACGAGTTTGGATTCATCGAAACTCCGTATCGCATCGTGCGT
>VGMA01000090.1 GCA_016866575.1 Chlamydiota bacterium | reverse complement strand
GCATCTCTCTAGCTAAAAGAAGGGCTAGCTGTTTTGCGGGTTCTTTTTTTTGCACTTCGACATTTTCCAAATAACCTTTTAAAGGAATCAGCAAAACATAAGAGCTAGGTAGATTTTTGAAATCATACAATTGCTTAAGAGCTTGGCTTGTAACGCCAACATAAATAGAGGCGTAACCGTTTTGCTTATTAAAATCAATTATTCCCCAAGTAGCAAATTCGTAGCGATTGTCTAGCAAAAATTCCGTTCTTTGCAATTTTAAAATTCCATTTTGTAGATGAAAAGGAGCTGATTGAACCCAAATAGGAATCGTATTTTTCTTTTTCGGCTGGTAATTTAGTAGACTTAAAATTTGTGCAAGATTGTCTTTGTCTAAAAAAACAGCTCTACCAATGTCTACATAACCTACAGGTATATTGATATTTTTGAGTGAAAGGTCATGAAGAGGAATCGATACGCCTTCAGGAGATACCCATATTTTAACAGGATCTTGCATAGAGATGAGATCAAATGAAGTTTTCTCCATGATCGCTTTGCTTAGATCTGCCGTTAGGTTGAACCTTGCCTGTAGGGGTTTTTTCAATTTTATATTTCCATCCTCGATCTTTCCAAAAAAAGAAAGGTTGGCTTGATTGGAGGCTATTTCTAACTCTGCAGCTTCTTTAGAATAATAAAAGCGTGCGTTAAACGACTGACCGAAAATAAGAATTGGAAAATTGGCTAAACGAGGCAAAATTTGAAAAAATTTAGTGGGGAATCTTTCTAAAACCCCCTGGATTTCAATACTATCATCAAGTGCTAAAGTAGATTGAATATCAATTAGGCCCCTATTTCCCTTTTCTAATGTATCAGCATGGCAAAAAGCCTTGGAACCAGATACTTCTATATCGATGTTTTCGATGTAAATTGAGGGCTTTGTACCATCTTTAGGAATAATCTGACATCTTCCTTTTTCTACTGTCAAAGATAAATTAGGTAAAAGGGGAGCTTTCAATGAAGAAGAAGATGTTTCTTGATATTGATAGGTAAGATCGGGTTGCTGAATGAAAATAGAGGGATTTTCCAGTAAATTCCATAAGGGATTTTTTATGATGATAGAGTTAACCGTTAAATCTATGGTCTTAGTAGTAATGTGTAAATTTTCTAAACTTTGCTCTCCAAGCCAGGCTAAAGAAAGTTTATCTAAATGAAATTTCAAATCGTCTTTAGATAAGTAATGGTTTAAAACTTTCACCCCAATAGAAGTGGAAATGAGTGTAGGCAAGAGCAATGTAAACAGAATCAAAAAGATAAATACAGAAATAAAAATTTTTTTCATATGTATTAAAAAATTAAAATGCTTAGAATTTATATATATACAGATAGGGAAAAAATCAACACTTATGATAATATTCCATCCATGAGCATTACCAACAGTACACTTGCAAAAAATAGATCTTACTCAGAACTTTTAAGTTTAGAAGATTTACAAATCTATGATCGTGAAACAAAAACTTTCGAAAGAGATTCAAACCCTGAAACCTTGTTTTTAAGCCCTATTTTGGATATTCCTCTAGGTCGCTGCCTTGTTTTTGAAGATCAAGCTTTTAGGATATACAGCATTGACGATCTAGAAAGTTTTGATATCGAAAGCTTAAACAAAACAGCAGCTCTATTAGCAAAAAATTGCGGAAAAACTTTTGAATTTGAAGCTATACTTCCTGTGATAGAAAAAATCAATAAAGTTTGGACCGAATTAAGAATGCAGCAGGATGCTCTTGCTGTTGTAATCGATGAAGATCAGATCCTCCGTTTCAGTTCTAGAAGAGAAAGAGTTTGCTGGTTGTCAAATTTTTTTCCAACTCTTGTGCCAGATGAAGAAGAAAAAAAAATCTACCCTTCACTTGAGCATGCCTACATGACAATCAAAGCTAAAAAACTTGGCTGTCCTGCAGATCAAATCGAAGATTGGGTTTGGAATTATTCAGCAAAAGATATTAAGTACAAGGCAAATAGGCTTTTTAAAAAAGCAGCTTATAAAAATTCAACAGCTATAAATGATGAGTTTCGCTTAGATTTGATGCAAAGATTGATTTCTGCTAAGTTTTCTTATAACCCTTCACTCAAAATGCTTCTTTTACAAACAGCAGGTTTTGAACTACGAGAACACACTAAAGATTCGTTTTGGGGTACCAATTTCGATAAAGAACTTACAGATGTCTCAAACCATCTAGGTAAAATTTTAATGCGACAGAGAAACCATTTTCTAGAAGAAAATGGTTAGTCTAGGCACTCTTTGATTTAAACAGTTAAGGGTATTTTATATGGTGGATTTACTGTTTCGATCACATTTTGATTAACAAATACAGGCGCAAAAGACATGTGATTCGGAGTTTTGTGAGCAAAACGGGTCAATGTAATTTTTTGTATTTCTAATTCAGCTTTAGCTTCTTTTATGTCAGGGCAAATGATCTTCAAGACAGCCTTCTTTATTTTAGCATCAGCTATATTTACTTTAGAATCTGGATCAAGATTTGCTTCTCTAATGAGAATTTCATGTACTGTAGGCATTAATACATTGTAATAAAAAATGCATCTGATGCCTTGGCTTACTAGATATTGTTCCACCCCTAAAGTAGCGGTAGTAATGTAGGGGATGATAATGTGAAATGTAGCGTCATCAATTCCTCTAGCTTTTAATAATGCATCTGCAGTTTCCACGTTGTTTTTGATTTGCGTGCCGCTATAAGAAGCGTCATCTATGATGACAATAGATTTAAGGTGCTGTAGATTGAAAGACTCAGGTAAAGAGTCTAAAGAAGAGGCGAATTTATCAGCGTATTGTTCTCCTAATCTGAGAAATGCTTTAGGTAGAACTCTAAGGCTAGCAGTCACTATATGCGCTGTCCAAGCCTGACTTTTATTGGGTTCAATCAAAACTACACTTTCTTCAATAGTGCCCCTGCAACGTTGAGCTGTATCAAGTAGATTTGCTTTAAAATTTGTAAAAGGGATAAAATCTAATTTTTTTATAAAAAAATCGATAGCAGCAATCTTATGTTCATCAGGAACCCATTTTTTTCCAACTTTAACAATTTTATCTGCTTTCCATTTTATTATACTTTCTTCATTTATTTGTTCTGAGCTATTATCGATATATAAATCTAGGGGAGGAAGTAAAAAAGGTTCGTTAGTATCGATGCCATAATAGGGCATAAGCGTTTCTTGTCCATAAAAGTAACTCTGACTGATTTCAGCGCTCATATAAAATATAATTATTTTAAATTCAATACAATATATATTATAGCAAAAATATAAATTAATAAAAATAAATAAAAATTTATTTATTTTTTAAAATGCTGTTTTTGAGATATTTAATGTATAATTGTGAGCTAACGTGAGTAAATAACAGTTAGGAATTGATTACGTCTATTTTACGAAAAATTAAGTTTTGACAGGTCCAGCTCTGCAAAATCCAATCTTGGAGTAAATTGCTATCCTGTTCAGCTTTTAAACGAGCGTAACGGAGCGCATCGTTTGATTTTTGACGAATTTTTTCTTCTTGTTCAAAAAAATTCGTGACAAGGGTGTTTATAGCTTTTGCTATTGAGGTGATAGGTTGATTAGAAAACGCTTTAATAGTTAGCGTTTTGTCTAGTGAGCACAATGGATTGATCATAGAGCTATTGTATCAGTAAAGCTTATTATTATTCAACAGTTACAGCTTTAGCAAGATTGCGGGGTTGATCAATTTCTTTACCCCTTTTTTTAGCGATGTAATAGGCCAATAATTGAGCTGCGACAGAATAGGGGATAGCTGAGAAAAAATCGGGTAGATCGTTTTGTAGCCAAATCACATCATTCGTGATCGTGGTGATTTTAGTGAAATGCCTAGGAGAAAGGGCTAAAATTTTTCCTTTTCTGGCTTGGATCTCTGTCAAATTGCTAAATGTTTTTGATAAAGTCTTTTCATTTCCCAAAAAAGCGATTGTTGGAATAGTTTCATCGATTAAAGCTATAGGACCATGCTTTAGCTCGCCCGCTGGATAAGCAGTAGCATTGATGTAGCTAATTTCTTTCAACTTCAAAGCCGCTTCCATGCTAGTTGGATACATCAAGTTTCTACCGATAAAAAAGAAGTTTTCGTAGTCGGCGTACTTTTCTGCAAAAGAGCGGATCAGATCTTTTTGTTGTAATACATCAGTGACTATTCCTGATAATGATTCTAAATGATGAAAAAAAGTGGTGTCTAGTGCTACATCTACCCCTTTAATTGTCTGTTTTAGGTAGAGAGCAAACAAAAGTAGAGAGGCTATTTGAGAGGTAAAGGCTTTTGTTGAGCAAACAGAGACCTCAGGACCAGCTTTTAGATCAATAAAAAGGTCTGCTTCTCTAAAAAGTGAAGAGTGCATGACATTGCCAAACCCGAGAGTTTTTGCCCCTTTGCTTTTTGCTAAACGAAGCGCTGCCAAGGTATCAGCAGTTTCTCCAGATTGACTGATTGCAATAACAAGAGAATTTTTTCTAAGTATTGGGTCTTTATAACGAAATTCGGAAGCTATTTCCGCTGATGTCTCAATCTGGAGCATTTCTTCAAATATAGAAGAGACAAGAAGCCCTGCATGGTAGGAAGTCCCGCATCCAATCAAGCGGATGTGTTCGATTTGCCCTAGATCCTTGCACTCATGGATCTGCACTTTTGCTGTATGAGAATCAAATCGATTTTTGATTACTTGGCTTAAGGAAAGAGGTTGATCGAATATTTCCTTAAGCATGAAATGTTCAAAACCCTCTTTTGAAGAAGATTTAGAGCAAAGAGAGATCGATTCAAAAGCTTTTTGGATGATTAACCCTTTTTTATCATACAAAGTGATTATGCCAGCTGAAATTTGTGCGATTTCACCATCGTGAAGAAAAATTAGCTCCATATCTTGTCGCGAAAGAGCGTTTGCGTCTGAGGAGATGAAAATATCATCGGTTTTTTTGCATTTAGCAATAATCAGAGGACAATCTCGAGCAGAAGCAAAAATCGCATCAGGAAAGTCTTTATGGATGCAAGCTATAGCAAAAGATCCCTCTAGCTGCTCCAATGTCCTTACTAAAGAGGGAATAAAAGCGAAATCGGTGTATTCGTAGGCAAGAAGCTGCGAGATTACTTCAGTATCTGTTTCAGAAACAAACTCTTTTCCAAGGTTCATCAAATTGAAGCGTATTTCTTGGTAATTTTCGATAATTCCATTGTGTATTAGCGCTAGTGAATGACTTGAATCAAGTTGAGGATGGGCATTTTGTTCTGTTAGCCCCCCATGAGTTGCCCATCTTGTATGAGCAATACCAATCTCTAAAGCAACTTCTTCTTCAAAGACAAGTTCTTTGAGATTGCGAACTTTTCCAACTCTTTTATAAAAGTGGATTTTTCCTTGTTTTATGCCAGCAAGGCCTGCTGAATCATAGCCTCGATACTCTAATGCTTGTAAACCTTTAAGACACTCTTCGACAGCGTTCGTTTTTTTATGCGCCACATAACCGAAGATTCCACACATTATTTAAAGTACCTTTCTTGCTGCTATTACGAGAAAATAGGGGAACTCATTTCTCGCTCTGTTTTCCATTTTTGCGTGTTTACCCACGCTTGTTTTTGTAGAATACAATTCTTGCAATTCTTCGACAACAAGAGAGCTGTTTTTTAAAGCAGAAAAATAGTCTTCAAGAGGATGGTGGAATGAAAGAGTCGTTGAAGGGGCCTCTTTCGAGGGATGCATTTGAATAGGGATTTCCATTTTTGAATGATAAACGTTCACTCTTCTATAAAGAGAGGCGTTTTTTTCATCCAAAACCGTTTGGGTTTGTCTGGGTATTCTAAAACAGGGGTG
>VGMA01000089.1 GCA_016866575.1 Chlamydiota bacterium | reverse complement strand
CATAGGTGTGAGCGCCAAAATAGTCTCTTAAGGCCTGCGTAAGATTAGCGGAACTTCTTTGTGTTTTTAGGCCGTCAAAAAAGGTCAACCCTGCCATAAAGCAAGGCATTGCGACTCCATGCTCTACTGCTAAGGATACAGTTTTGCGCCAGCCAGCAAGTGAATGGTTCAATGCATCTTTAAAGAAATCATCGCAAAGAAGATTCTCTAGATGAGGATTTTTATCAAAAGCCTCTTTGATCTTTCCTAAAAAGCGGCTTCTTATGATGCATCCGCCTCTCCACATCAAGGCAATAGCTCCAAAATTTAAATCCCATGAATAGGCATTTGAAGCTTGTCTCATGAGCATAAATCCTTGAGCATAACTAAGAATTTTCGATGCATAGAGCCCTTGCCGTATTGCTTCTATCATCTCTTTGCGATCGCCTTGGAAGTTGATTTTTGGTGTTTTATAGATCTTACTCATCGTTTCTCTTTCCTCTTTTAAAGAAGATAGATAACGAGCAAATACCGCTTCAGCTATCAAAGTAAGTGGTATACCTTCATCTAAAGCATTCGCAGCAGTCCATTTACCTGTCCCTTTTTGCCCTGCCACATC
The DNA here is from genome assembly GCA_016866575.1 of Chlamydiota bacterium. Taxonomy (GTDB): domain Bacteria; phylum Chlamydiota; class Chlamydiia; order Chlamydiales; family VGMA01; genus VGMA01. The sequence goes on along the minus strand of VGMA01000089.1, from coordinate 5,293 downwards.
AAGAATTTTATCCAAAATAGGCTTGCCATCCGTATCAGGAAAATTGAAGATATGACTTGCTATTTCAATTAAGTAGCTATCGAGCTCCCCTTTATTCCAATCAGCAAAAATGCTCTTAAGCTCTTCTTGCGAACATCCAAGAACATTGCTTAATAAATGGTACGCTTCACAAATCAATTGGATATCGCCATATTCAATTCCGTTGTGCACCATTTTCACGTAGTGCCCAGCGCCATTATTGCCTACCCAATCACAGCATGGAGCTTTATCCACATGAGCTGCAATAGCTTGAAATATAGGCTTAACATAAGGCCATGCTTCTATATGACCTCCTGGCATCATTGAAGGACCCCTTCTTGCCCCCTCTTCTCCGCCAGAGACCCCCGTTCCTAAAAAATAGAGCCCTTTTTCTTTAAGATAGTTACATCTTCTTTCTGTATCAGGGAAATGGCTATTTCCCCCATCTATAATAATGTCCCCTTTCTCAAGGTAAGGCAAGAGCTCTTCTATAACAACATCAATAGCCTTTCCGGCTTGAATCATAAGCATCACACGGCGAGGACGTTTCAATTTGGAGATGAATTCCTGAAGACTATGAGCTCCTACTACTTTGCTCCCTTTTGCTGCATCTTGAAGAAACTCATCTACTTTTGAAGTAGTTCTATTGAATGCACAAACCTTAAAGCCTCGGTCATTCATGTTCATGATCAAATTTTGGCCCATGACCGCCAGTCCCATCACACCTATGTCGCAATCTGCCATGTTCTATCCTTTTTGTTTGATTATTGACCCTTTTTAAAATATTGGTCAATTCCTTCCACAACCGCCAGAGCAAGTTTATCTATGTACTTGCTATCACAGAGCTTAGTTCTTTCAGCAGGGTTTGTTAAAAAGCCCCCTTCCACTAAGATTGAGGGCATTTTCGTCTCTCTTATCACACAAAAATTTCCCCCTTTCACCCCTCTTGAATTCGTGCCTGTATTTGAAATGATGTTGCTTAGCACAAGCTGGGCTGCTTGCTTGGATTTTTGCACACGCCAAGATTCTCCGTGGTCGTAATAAAAGACCTCTGCTCCACTAGCTTCTTCACTTTTGGCTGCATTGTAATGGATACTGACAAGAAGCTGACTTTGAGATAAGTTCGCTATCTGCGCTCTTTTCTTTAAAGGGACAAATTCATCACGAGTTCTTGTCATGATGACGCGGTAGCCTCTTTGCAAAAGATGCTTTTTTACACGCTCCGCAGTCTTTAGACACACCTCTTTTTCTTCACAAACACGTGAGTGCGCACCTAAATCAAATCCCCCATGACCTGGATCGATAACAATTTGGGGTTTTGCAACACTTAGATGTTGCTTTTGCTGTTTTTGTTTTCCTTTCCCCTTGTAAGCACATTGCTTATCTGCGGGGCTCGCTTGTGAAGAACAAGCTGTCATTAAAAGCAGAAAAAAAAGACGCATCATCCACATGAAAAGATACCTCGGTTTTGGTGAATTATACGTAGTTATTTGAATTCATGAAACATATTTTAGCTTTGGTCGCAGCAGAAATTTAGAAGAATCATTAAGAAGTGATTTAATAAAAAATCTAAAAGTTTTAAGGAGAAAAAAACCCTTCTAAAGAGTCTTAGAAGGATCATTTTTTAACGCGGCTTTTTTGTCGATCACTTTGAAGTATCTATTAAGTAGCTTTTCATATTCTATCTCATGAGGACAATTTGGCTTATATGACAGATTGCCAAGATCAATCATTACAGCTTTGCCCTCAAAGATGCCAAAATTTGGTAAGTGGAATCCCTTGCTCAAATTGACAAATCCTCGACTTGCCATGTTTTTAAATAATTCCTCAAACGCGCTATCGAATTTTGCTCGATCTTTTAAGATCTCTTTTCTTGTAATGATCTGACATTTTTTTTGCACGACAAAGACATACTCTCCTAGATCAATGTGATGCACTTTTCCCTGATAATCAAGCAGGGTGCATGTAGGAAGCTCTTCTACAGATCTATAGCGATGAAGTGCAACAAGTGCAGTTTCCTCAGGAAGAAGCTGAAGACCTTCTTCATAGCGGCTCAACGTTTCTTCGATCGTCTTTTTTACTTTTTTATCAGCTTTAGACTTTAAAAAATTTCTCATCCATGGCTTGAATTTCAGACGAAATTTTTCAGAAAACTTTTTCTTAGAAAAAAATTTGATTACATATTGATCATCAGCTGATCCAAAAACGATCGCTTCATTGCCTGAGCCAACATAGCGAAGGGGTTTTTCTACAATATCCCTAATTTTTTCGAAATCAAAGTTTTCTACCTTCTCTTCAGAAATAGCAACTAAGCCATCCGTTTTGAAGGGAGTTAATATTTCTACACTAATAAAAAAAAGAGATAGAGAAGCTAAAAATAGAAATCTTTTCATAGCCTTTTCTTTTTTGCGTTGTACCGATCCATGAATTTTTTCTCTTCTTTTTCGTACGCTTTTTCTGGAGCATACTCAAGCTTTCCGAGATCGATCATAACTGCTTTATCGTCAAGTATTGCAAAATTTGCAAGAAAAAACGTTCCGCTTAAATTGACAAAGCCTTTATTCGCTAGCTGAGAAAAAAGCTCTTCCACTTTTTGATCAACATACTCTGTTTGATTTTTCATCATATTTTTGTTGAGCGGCTGACATTTTTTTTGCACTACAAACGCCACATGATTGAGATCAATGGTGTGCTCTTTTTGGTCTCTATCGATGATTGTGCATATTGGCAATTTTTCTTTAGATTTAAAGTGATGCACAGCTAACATAGCTGTTTCATCTTTTAACTCTTTCAATCCTGTTTCATAACGCTTCAAGACATACTCACATCTTTCAATTCTTTTTGCTTGCCCCATGAGCTGACGAAGGCGCGCTTTAGGTTTAAATCGGCTTTTATCAAAAAGACGTGATTGCAAGAAAAATTTCACAACATACTGATCATCTTTAGAAACAAAGGCGATCGCTTCTGCGCCATGTCCTAAGTAAACAAGAGGATCTTGTACAATCTGATGGATTTCATCAAAAGCAAATTCTACAGTTTTCCCTTCATATGTCGGGACTAAAAGATCTTTTGAAAAATATTGCGGTTTAGCTACAGAAAAAAATGTGACTACCGGAATGACTATTACTGAAGCTACAAGTGCTTTTATCGTGTGTTTTGGCATAGTTCCCTTATAATTAAACGATCATCAAATTCATGTACAAAAGAGCCTACAATCTGCCCTGTTTCATGCCCTTTACCGGCAATCAAAACGATGTCATGGCAACCAGCTTTTGCTAAGCTAAGCTCTATCGCTTTTTTTCGATCTTCTTCTACAATAAACTGCTCTTTAGAAAAACCGCTAATGATCTCTTCTATGATCTTTTTCGGATCTTCACTTCGCGGGTTATCTGAAGTCACAATACAAAGATCTGCATAAGTTTCAGCAATTTTGGCCATCATCGGACGCTTAAAGCGGTCGCGATCTCCTCCGCAGCCAAAAACTACAATCACTCTCGACGGCTCTAATTGGCGAATTGCTAATAATGCTTTTTCTAATGCATCAGGTGTATGGGCATAATCGACATAGACGTTTGTATCAATTTGCTCAAGCCTTCCTGGCACATCTTCTAAGGTTTTTAATCTCTCTACAATCCTTTTGATAGGCAGGCCTTTAATATGTGCTGCTATAGAAGCTGCTATTACGTTCTCTACATTGTGAATACCGATCAGCTTGGTGCAAATTTCGTATCCCTTTTCTTTATGGAAAAGGGTAAAGCTTGTCCCCTCTTTCGTGATAGCGATCTCCTTAGCGTAAAAATCTGCTAAAGGATTTGTCACTGAATAGGTGTATATTTGAGCGCTGATTCCTTTTTTCATCAAATCGTAATAGGGGCTATCTAGATTCAAAACAACCGCTTCTTTTACTTTTTCTAAAAACTGCTTTTTTACCAAAGCATAACTTTGCATATCCTTGTGGTAATCTAGATGCTCTTCAGTAAGATTTGTGAAAACCCCTACGTCAAATTCTAAACAATCTACACGATGCTGATCAATGCCGATAGATGTCACTTCGATAACAGCGCTTTTGCAACCTTGCCCAACCATTTCCTTCAAAAATTTATTGTTTGAAACAACGTCAGGTGTAGTTAAAGAGCTTGCGATTCTGTGTGCACCTGTATTGATTTCTACTGTGCCGATTAGACCGCATGGCCCTACAGAATCGAGTATATGCTTAACGATATACGATGTAGTTGTTTTGCCATTAGTGCCGGTGATCCCGACTAAAAAAAGATCTGAAGAGGGATCTTTATAGAAATTACGCGCTAAAGCTCCCTCGATTTCTTCAACATGCGGATGGATTAGCTGCACGACGTTTTCATAAAAAGGATTGTACATATCTGTGACAATCGCCACTGCACCTGCCGAAATGGCATCTTTGATGAAATCTGCCCCATCTTGTTTTTTTCCTTTTTTAGCGATAAAAACAAAGCCAGGAGCTACACTTTTTGAGTGGCTCGATATGCCAAGGACCTCTACTTCTTTAGATCCTTTGATCATCGAAAAAACGATGTCTTTAATGACTCTCTTTAACTTCATGCTTATTCCATTTAATATATAGATCTTCGAGATTTTTTGCCTCTTTCATCCACTTAGCTTGCTCAAAATCTGATCGAGGATCATTTTTATGATAACCATATGGATCATCAGGTGGAACTCCTAAATATTGCAATGATCTTTTTGCAATTTCTCTAAATATAGGCCCAGCACATTTACTACCAAAGTGTGTTGTTCCAAATCCAGGAATGTATCGATATTCAGGATCATCAACGTTGACTAACATGATGAACCTTGGATTTTCTGCCGGAACAAATCCAATAAAACTTGAAAAGTGCCGTTTTTTCGAGTAAACACCATCTATTAAACGCTCAGAGGTCGCTGTTTTGCAAGCTTCGGTAAATCCCGGAACATCATCAAGTAAAGCAGGCCCTCCCGGCTTAGTGGTGTACTTCATCGCTTTTGTGACTGTATCAGCGATGTCTTTAGAAAGAACTTTCTTCTTAGCTCCTACGGTCTGTTTTTTGATCAGTGTCGGAGTAACAAGTTCTCCTCCATTTGCAATTACCGATACAGCTCTGACCATCTGCACACTGTTGACAAGTAAATTGTATCCCATAGCTAATGAATATGGAGTGGGCTGAGACCACTGCAATTTGCCGTTAGGATACGTTTTTCCAGGTGTTGGGACCATTCCCGCATTTTCGTAAGGAAGCTCAATACCTGTTTTTTGTCCAAA
>VGMA01000088.1 GCA_016866575.1 Chlamydiota bacterium | reverse complement strand
GGCTTTAAAAAGACAATTTTGCGGAATAGGTGTGGTGATTGCTGAAAATGCTAATGGATACTACATAAGCGAAATCAGTCCTTATGGACCTGCAGCAGCATCTGGCTTGATAAAAGTTAGCGATCAAATACTTGCAATAGATGGAAAAAATTTAGAGACCCTTTCTTTACGGGCCGTGATGAAACTTCTTCAAGGAGAAGAGGGTTCTATACTTTCACTAAAGGTCCAAACCAAACAAGATGAAATCAAAAATGTCCACTTAGTTAGAAAGAAAATTGTGATGGAAGAGGGGAGGATCAAATCTGAAGCAATCCCTTTCGGAAAAGGGGTGATCGGATACTTCCAGATTGATTCGTTTTATGACAATAGAGAAGGTGTGACAGTTGAAAAGGATCTACGAGAAGCAATCAGTGAACTTTCTAAAGAAACTCCTTTAGTGGGAATCATTCTTGATATGAGAAATAATCTTGGCGGATTTCTCGACCAAGCCATTAAAGTTTGTGGAGTCTTCATTGAGAAAGGGGTAGTGGTCATAGCAAAATATGCTGGAGGAGAAATTCAGTATAGCCGCGATTACGACCCATACAATCTCTTTTTCGGTCCGATTGTGGTGCTGACTTCAAAGACATCAGCTTCAGCGGCAGAAATCGTAGCCCAGACATTGCAAGATTACGGTGCAGCCGTTGTTGTAGGAGATGAAAGAACCTATGGCAAAGGCTCTATGCAGATGCAAACCATCACAGATGAGTCTGCCAAGTACTTTTATAAAGTCACGGTAGGCAAGTATTACACTATATCAGGAAGATCGACCCAGATCGAAGGTGTAAAACCTCATATACACGTAGCTACGCAATACGCTCCATATCACATAGGGGAGAAGTTTTTACAATTTCCTCTCCAGGCAGACTCGCTAAATTATCAAGAAAATCCCAAAGGAAAACTCAGGCAGTTCTTTACGATCTATCAGCAGAAAAAGAATTCCATTTGGACCAAAATGGTTCCTGTCCTTGCAAAAAACAGCGAAAAAAGGCTTTTGCAAAATAGCGATTACCAAGATTTTATTACATTGATTAAACAATGCCCACAGCGGTATTCGCCTCTTTTAAGGCATAAGGATTTAGCAAAAAAAGAGGCGATAGCAATCATCCAAGACATGGCCCTTATACAAAAATGATCAAAGATAAAACCGTATTGATTACAGGCGCATCAAGTGGATTTGGCAAAGCTTCTGCAGAAAGGTTTGCGGAGTTAGGCTCCAATCTTTTGCTTGTTGCAAGAAGATATGATCGGCTTCATGCTATACAAGAAGATCTCAGTTTAAAGTATGGGGTCAATGTAGACATTATGGAGCTTGATGTCAGAAATTATAAAAATATCGAAGAAAAGCTAAAAGATGTCGAAGTGGATATCTTGATCAATAACGCAGGACTTGCTCTCACCTCTGATACCATGCAGCAAGCTTTAGTTGAAAATTGGGATACGATGATCGATACCAATATCAAAGGCCTGCTTTACATGACAAAAATCGTATTGCCTTACATGGTGAAAAAAAATGAAGGGCATATCATCAATGTAGGATCAATTGCCGGCCGCTATTGTTATAAAGGCGGTAATGTTTACTGTGCGACTAAGCACGCCGTTAAAGCGATCAGTGAATCTCTTCGTCATGATTTATTTGGAACAAAAATCCGCGTTAGCGAAGTAGCTCCTGGAGCGGCAGAGACAGAATTTAGTGAGATAAGATGGAATGATCAAAAGCGAGCCAAAGACTTTTATCAAGGATTTTCCCCTTTAGTAGCAGAAGATATCGCAGATGCGATCATCTATATTGCTACAAGGCCAAAACATGTCAACATTTCTGAAATGGTAATATTTCCTCAATCGCAAAGTAGTGCAGTAGATATTTGCCGTGCTGGATCTAATCAAAAAGATCCTTTTGCAAGATAAAAAACCCACCTTGATCAAGGTGGGTGTATCCATCATGATTAAAATGGTGCTACATCATTTTTAAAAGCGCAGATGTCGGGAAGACCTCTAAAGAGTTCTTTGTAATCTAGGCCATAGCCAAGCACAAAGCGATCAGGGATATCAAAAAGTACGTAATCTGGACGATACGAAGCTTTTCTTTCAATCTCTTTTACAAGAAGCACAAGTGTCTTGATGCTTTTTGGATTTCTTTGCATTAAACGGTTGCATACTTTTTTCATAGTGTTGCCTGTTTCGAAAATATCGTCAATCACGAGAAGATCTTTGCCTTCAATATCAAGGTCTTTGTCATAGAGCAAGCTAAGATCGCCCGCGTGCATGCCGTTATGTCCATAGCTTTTAGCTTGAACAAATTCAAGAGTAAAGGGGACATTAATCTCTCGGATTAAATCAGCAGTAACGCAAATACAACCTTTCATGATCATCACAATCGTTAGATTTTTATCTTGGTATTCTTGATTGATCAGCTCAGCATATTCTTTGATTTTTAGTTTGATTTCTTCAGAAGAGATGAGTGTGTCCATTTCAGGCGCTTTACAGAAAGCAGAAAATGTAAATAGTAAAAAGATGAAAAAGGGGTATTTTTTCATAGTATGTCCTTATTTTATGTAATTATTTTAGAGCTCGAATAGCAGTAGGATAGATATCGAAGATCCTGATTCTATTTTTGTCCAAAAAGTTGATGTTTGATTGAATATTGAAAGGCCGTTTAGTTTCTAAAAAATATAATCCTAAAAAGGGCGCAGCTTTACTTGGTGCAATCGTATGTTCTATGAATGGATAGCAAATGCTACTTTTCGTCATCAATTCTCCAAGTAGCGATTCATTATAAAATAAAGATTGATTTATAGTAGAGAGAAAAATCTATTTTTCTTTTTACATTTACATCACGCAGCCGTCTTGTGTGCAAATTCCATTGCACCCTACGCCATGGCAGCAGATTTTGCTGCATGTTTTGTCTTCGCAGATTTGTAAAGGGGCTTTGCAGCAACCATCTAAATAGCTATTAGGAGAATTACATATATACTCACTAGGACAGGAAAAAAGGCACATTCCGTTGCAGCAATTCATAGAGCTAGAGCAGCAAGAGCCGCTGCAACATGTCTGATTTAAGCCATTTGAATCTTTGGGACAGTCTTTACTATTTAGGCATTTGATCATGTAATTTCCTTTGAAATTTTGATGGATCTTCTACTTTCTTATAAAATTTTTATATAGCTAATAGGATTTGATATCTGTTCTACGCATACGCTGCCTGTTTCAAGGCATTTGCCACCGCAAAACACCTGTCCTTTATTACATATAGTTTTATTATCAGATGCGCAGTATTGATAGCGTGTGTCATAGCACAACTTTCCACAGCAGTTTTCATTAATCGTGCAGCACTTCTCGCCGCAGCAAACAAATTCAGATGAGCAGCAATTTTCCCCGCAGCAAATGTCAGTATATCTACAGCAGTGATCATTGCATATTTTATAATCATAATCACTGCAGCGCTTAGAGCATTTATCTACGAAAGCATAAAGATGGCCATCACAGCATTGTGATCCATTTTCATTATTAGGATATAAATCGCCGTTGCAGCAACTTTGATCACTTAGAGCATATACTTTGCCGTTGCAGCAACCCTCTTCGCCAGGAGTATAGATCTGGCTTTTGCAACAAGCTTGTATGGCTGGATAATAAAAACCATCGCCACAAGGTAAGGAGCTATTTTCGATGTTTTCATAATTCATTGCTTTTCTTCTTTTTGTAGTTTCAAAAAATGAATATTTTTTACATTTTTAGCTTAGTCATTTAATTGATAAAGGGTGTCGATAAATTTCAGTGTCTTTGTCTTAATCTTATTCAGGCTAAATACAAAGCGATAGCAAACACAGTCATATGGTATCTATTTTTTAGCACCCTATATCTCCTAGTACGATGTATGGTGTATTAGGATCTCTATCACAACACTCTTCTACGCCTATTTCCTAGACTTGGGCATGATCTCCCGTACCGCAGCAGGCTTCGTTTTGTGGATCGTAATATGCGCCATTACAAGACTTATATTCATTTGAAGGGTTTTGATTTTTCATCTTTTTATCCTATTTTTATTATTATAGCATGATTGATTGCATTAATTTTTTAATGATTAAAAATCAGTTATTTAAGAATGGTTTTTTTTGGTAAATGATGTGAAAAAATAAATAAAAACAGCCGTTGATAGAGCATTTTTTAAAAGCCTAATCGATGATCCAGAGGAAGTAATCGTTTTTAAATATTATGCGTCAGGTGTAGGGCAAACAAAGCTACAAAAGCCGTTAGTGCAAATCTGACCACCTTAACAGCAAATACCATTGCAAATTAAAGTTAGATCACAACAAACGCCGTTTATGCAAGACGTATTATAGGAGCGCTCATTGCCCTCGCAAAGGAAAGGGTTTTTATTTGTTTTTTTATAGGGTCACCTTTTTGCATCTATTGTAAGAAAGGGGAAATTGTATAAATTTAAATAACCTACATTAAACTACTTGAGTTTATTTATAAGGATCTGGGCTCTCTTTAGAAGGGCTGTTCGGTATTCGAGAAATGAGAGCCGAAAGCTTGGCTTTATGAGATGCAAGGGGCTTTTAAAGCTCTTGGCTACTATTTTTGTGTTTTTGCAACAAGCTTGTTGATTTAACTGGTAAAATGAATTATCAAGCAAAAAGAGAATTTTTTGATTTTTTTATAAATTATAGCTAAAAACCTTATTGATTGTTTTTATTAATGCGTTAAGATGCGAACCCTGAATGAATTCCAATCCCGAATAACTTGTTTGCACTTAGCTATTCGGGATAAATCAGCAGCTATTAGATATCCGGGCAGTTTTCTCCTTTATCTAGTATAACGCCCTTACAACAGCTATACGTATCCTTAAAATATACTTGATTATCACAGCAACCTTGTGTATCTGGATTGTATCTGTGTTGACCCCCGCAACAAGCATATGTATCTAGAAAATAGGGTTGAGTGCCGCAGCAGCCATATGCGTGTGTGTCATACACATGTTGGCCACCGCAACAACTATAAAAATCTAGTTTGTATACTCTGCCACCACAGCAACCTTGTATACTCATATCATAGGCTTCTCGATCTGCGCAACAGCCAAATATATGTTGGTCATATATACCTACGTCATATATTACTCCCCCACAGCAACCCTGTTGATCTAGGTGATATGTTTTGCCCTCACAGCACCCCCCTTGATCTAAAGGATATACTCCGCCCCCGCAGCAACCCTCTTTAATAAGGTCATAAGGGGTATCGCCACAAAACAAAGAGTCATTTGGAGTATTTTGATTTTTCATCATAGTTCTCCTTTTTTATTTCCATTATATAAAAAATTAAATATTTAATTTAAAAATCTTTAAATCAATGATTTGCGCAAAAAAAGTTGAGGTGTAGATGCTGAGAAAATTTTATTCTGTGAAAATTGAGAAAGCAGGCTTATGTGAGCGCATTATTTCTGCTTCTTTAATAATTAGAGCCGAGTTTAGAAGTTCTTGGTCTGGTATACTGATCTTTAGGAAGAGCAGTTTTCCCTTGAAGGGTAGCAGCGTATATTATTTTTACAAATGCAATAAGGCGCTTGGCAAATTTGATCATCGCAGCAATCTATTGGGTCTACGCACCACCCTTTACAGCACACTTCTTTGTCACGGCAGCAGTTTGATGTGCCGCAGCCTGTTAGATCCGCATAGCAGCATACATTGTTTGTGCATTGCATATCGGTAGGGCACACAACTTCTCCGCAAGGAGAAGAGTTTTTCTTGGATTTACTGTTCATAGCCACTCCTTTTTTATCTATTGTAAGAAATATAGCTATTTAATATTTTTTAAACTATTGGTTGTAAGTTACTTAAAAATTAAAAAAGAGTTACATTTCTTGATAAAAATAGCTTGTGCTTTCATGGGAGGGGTTATGGGGTATTTGAGAAATTTGGACAGAAATTTGAGTTTTATGGGACGCGATAGGTTTTTGAAAATGCTCGCAAATAGCCTTTAAAAGCTCTTTGCCGCTATTTTGAAGCTCTTGGCTTGTCCTACCTTCAAGTAAAAAGATATGCAGGCTAATAAACGCTCTTTTTGGGTCGCCGTCACCTACCAAAAAGTTGCTAGAGGCAAAGGCTCTACTTTGGCAGCGAGATAAGTTGGCGTTTGCATGCTTTACTAGGATGTGATGCATTTTGATAAAAAGAGGAGAAAAGTCTTTTTCCTCAATAGGAAGATTTAAAGAATATTCCATTCGTAAATGGGGCATAGATCCTCGCTTATAGCAAGCGGAAGGATAAAGAAAAATGGATAAAAAACATAGGAGAAGGTGATCGACTTTTGATGATTTTCTTTAACCGCTTGCTAGCCAGATTGGATTTTCTTTACAATGGTA
>VGMA01000087.1 GCA_016866575.1 Chlamydiota bacterium | reverse complement strand
AATTCAGTCACTTAACCTCAGTGACGTTCAGTCTGGATATATCTATTTATCTGCTGCTTTAGGAATCGGTCTAGGATCTTTGTTTGTTTCTCTGGTTTCAAAAAAAGAAATCAAACTATCGCTTGCTTTATGGGGAGGTTTTGGAACTGCTTTTTCCTATTTTTTAATATATTTCTTTGAATATCAATTAATTCCCGTGGTCTTTTTGATTTTATCTACAGGATTTCATGGTGGGCTTTATATAGTTCCTTTAGATGCGTACATTCAAGTCGTAAGTCCAAAAAAACAAAGGGGATCTATCATAGCGGCTTCAACATTTTTAGGAGTTTTGGCGGTCCTTTTCGCAGCAGGATACCTTTCTTTGATTGGGGATGTGCTGGTACTTTCAGCTTCTACAGGTTTTTTCTTTATAAGCTTTATAACTTTAATATTCTCTTTTTATTTGTTTTTTAACTTAAGAAAGAAAATTGTTTTTAATAATATAGAAGAATGATAATAATAATTTCATAGTTATAACCAAAATAATAATTATGAAATTTAATAATCGTGTTCCCCAAGATTTTTTCTGTGCTAGCGGCGTCGGTCACAGCGATGTCGCGATCAATGCAGGTAGTTTGCAGCAAGCTCGACAAGATGCGGGTATAGCTGATTGCAACTTGCTTTTTTATAACTCCTCCTTTCTTCCTATAGGGGCAAAAGAGGTAAAATTCCCTAGTCGTGAGATGCTTCCTTATGGCTCTGTTTTAGAAAGCGTTATCGCTTCAGCTCACGCAAGAGAAGGGGAAAGAGCCACAGCAGCGATTGTATATGCCCATCTTAGACATAGGGAATTAGGGCACGATTGCGGCGGAATTATCTGTGAATATTCAGGCGCTTTACCAGAAGATGGGGCTAAAAAAGAGCTTGAAAGGATGTTTTTAGATATCTATGAAGAATCGTATCAAGATCAGTATGAATATGAAGAAATGAAATTTATTGTCAAAAGTGCACTAGCAGAAAAGCGCTATGTAAGTGTTTTTGTATCAATATGTTTTCTTTCAGGGTCTTTTCAAGAGCAAGCCTTAGTTGATTGTGATCGTCCTTTTTTGGGAATGCAGTCCCTTTTTGATGAAGCAAAAAATATTCTTATACCTGTTGCTTTTGATTCAACTTCATCTTGGTTAAAAGGAAGTAAATTCGCTCCAAGAGCCATACTGCATGCGTCTACTGTATTAGAAGACTTCAATATTGAAACTGGATCTGTGGTATCAAAACATGGATTTCATACGATGACAGCTATCTCTAAAGAAGAGCCTGAAAAAATGTTAGATCATGTAGAACGGCACGTATCCAGGGCTATTAAACATGGAAAAACTCCTTGCGTAATTGGCGGCAATCACTCTGTAACAATTGGAGCTTTTAGAGCCGTGCATGCTGAATACCCTGATGTCTCGATTTTGCACCTTGATGCGCATACAGATTATAGAGATATGCACCAAGGAAGTAAATATAGCCACTCATGCGTTATGAGACGTCTTAGTGAAAAATGTGAAAATATTGTTTCAGTGGGAATCCGATCAACTTCTTTAGAAGAAAGATCGTTACTCAAAATGGAAAAGATTTTTTATGCAGCAGATTTGATGAAAGATGAAGAGGAGTGGTTTGATGAAATTTTGCATCAATTGGATCCAGATGTGTATATCACATGTGATTTAGATGTATTTGATCCAAAAGAGATGCCCGCTGTATCAACACCTGCTCCCGGAGGACTTTCTTGGTCATTTATCAATGGACTGATCAAAAAAGTGGCAAAACACCACAATATTGTCGGATTTGATGTAGTGGAGCTTTGCCCTAACCGCTATTTAAGAGCTGCAGATTTTTCAGCGGCTCAGCTTATCTACAATACTTTTGCTTATGTTAATCACTACAAGAAGTAAAAAAAAAAGAGTCTAGTTGAACTAGACTCTTTACATTATCAGTGAATGCCCAGGAAGGGACTTGAACCCCCACACCTTGCGGCACCAGATCCTAAGTCTGGCGTGTCTGCCATTTCACCACCTGGGCATGCTACAATTTTCTCTCTTGAGTGCTTTTTCGTCAAGAAATATACTATTTTCATGAAACAACAAGATTTATTATATCCGTACACCTTCGATGAGAGAAGGCCTTTACTTGAGGATCAAGTATTTTTTATTCCTAAAAATTATCCAAATCATTCTGCTTGGGAAGGCTCCCTTTTGCCTAATAATAGGGCAATACACGTAGAATTTTGCAGTGGAAATGGAGAGTGGATCATCCAAAAAGCCACCGAAGAGCCAGATGTATTTTGGGTAGCGGTAGAGAGAAAATTTGATCGAGTTCGTAAAATTTGGGTCAAAGCCAAACAAAAAGGGTTAACAAATATCCTTATTGTTTGTGGTGAAGCTGAAACTTTTGCTGAGTTTTACCTCAAGCCGCAAACAGTTTGCCATATTTTTATCAATTTTCCCGATCCTTGGCCTAAATTGCGTCATGCAAAAAACCGTTTGATGCAAAAAACTTTTGCAGAGCTTGTCGTCCGAGCTCTTAAAACCGGCGGTCTTTTTACTTTTGTTACCGATGACACTCCTTATCGGCACCAGACAGAAAAACTCATTAAAGAAGAAACAGATCTAATTTCTACACAAGATGTGTTAGAAGATTATGGCAGCTCCTATTTCCACAGATTATGGTTGGAAAAAGGAAAAGAAATTCACTTTTTAAGATTCAGGAAACAATGATTATAGACCTTTCTTTACAGTCCTCTTTAGAATTTACAAATCTTTCACTTGAAGGGATGGTTGAAGTTGATTTTGGCTTTATACCACCTTTTTTTCACCCGATGCGACTTTCTTCATACTCGTTGGCGCTTAAGCAATTTTCTTCAGAGGTTTTGGAGCCGCAGAAAGATAAAATTAGCGGACTCATTTTATATAGAGGAGATCTCGATGCTCCTTTTGAAACAGCTCAGCAGCTTTTATCGGATTTGGCAGAATCACTTCAAAGCCTTGGCTCTATTGTTCCTGAAACAATGCCACTTTACGCCCACTTTCGACTACTAAGAGAATACTCTTTAGCAGAGCAGGCAATCCTTTTTTCTAAAGCTCGTTTTCTTCATTTACAGATTGTGATAGAAAATTCCCCTTTGCCTTTTCAAGAGCTACAAGAGCCTCAATGGGGAGTATTGATCCCTCAAGTAGATCGAATAGATTATACTTTAGTCAATTCAATGCTTGAATCGATGATCAATAAAAAAATTGCTTTTCGTCTGTTGCCAGAACTTTTTGCTTGTGAGCTTTGGCATGGAATTGATTACATTCTTTTTGCTGGAAGTTGCTTAAGCAAAGAAGGTAAGAGAATGCTACTAGGATTTGAAGCTGCGGGTGGTGATACGATTGATTATGAAGAAGATAATCGGGGCAGAGGGATTTGAACCCCCGACCCTCTGCTCCCAAAGCAGATGCGCTAGCCAAACTGCGCTATACCCCGACGATCATGCGGTTAAGTATAAGGAAAGTCGGTATTTGAATCAAGTACTCTTAAAAAATATTGCCAATTTCTTTCAAAATTTGGGATAAAAAAGAGAAAAGGAGAGTTTGATGAACTTTGACAGATTTATAGCGACCAAGAAATTACGTGAGTTAGCGAAGAAAGCACCTGACCTTACAAAGGATGGAGCCCTTGATGCTAAGAGAGTTGAGGAGATGGTGGTCTCAGGATGCCAGCTCAGGCTCCTTTTTTCTACAGAACGAGTCAATCAAGAAATTCTTCATGCATTAGAAGAACTTGCTGAAGAATCAGAGGCTTGTAAAAAGATGGCCATGATCCAAAATATGGAAATGGTCAACTATATAGAAGGCTATGCCAGCGAAAATCGAGCCGTTGGACACACCGCAATGCGCGGATTTTTTAATGAGAAGAAATTGAGTAAAAAAGCTCGCGAAGCAGCAGAGCTTGAGAAAATTGAAATTGAGAAGTTTAGGAATTTTTACAAAAAAGTAGAAGGTAAGTATACCGATGTAGCTGTTGTAGGAATAGGTGGTTCATACCTAGGGACTCAAGCTGTTTATAATGCGCTATCTGCTTATCAAAAATGCAAAGCCAGACTCCATTTCATTTCAAACGTCGATCCAGACAATATGGCAAGTGCTCTACAAGAGGTAGATCTGAAAAAAACGCTAGTTGTTGTGGTTTCAAAATCAGGGGGAACGCTAGAAATTGTTTCAAATGAAGAGGTTCTTCGCCACTACTTTGAATCTAAAGGGGTAAATCCGAAAGAACACTTTGTCTGTGTTACTGGAGAAAAAAGCCCGATGGACAATCCTAATTTGTATGCAGCGTGTTTTTATCTTTGGGACTTTGTAGGAGGGCGCTACTCAGTTTCTTCTATGGTAGGTGTTGTTCCTTTGGGACTTACGCTTGGATTTGACGTGGTTTTAGAGTTCTTGCAAGGTATGCATGAAATGGATCAGCATGTTCTTGAGACCAATCCTCGAAAAAATATAGCGCTTATGTCAGCTCTATTAGATGTATGGAATCGCAATTTCATGAATTGCCCAAATTTAGCTATCATTCCTTATGCCTACGGAATGAGCCGCTTTCCTGCGCATTTACAGCAGCTAATTATGGAGTCTAATGGTAAACATATTACCCAAGAGGGTGAATATGTGAATTTTGGAACCTCTCAGACAATTTTTGGAGAGCCGGGTACAGATTCTCAACACTCGTTTTTTCAGTGCCTACACCAAGGAACTGATGTGGTGCCTATAGAATTTATCGGTTTTAGAGAGTCTCAACATGATTTTGATAAAGAATCAATGGGTACATCTCAAAGAACAAAGCTAAACGCAAATCTATTTGCTCAGGCTATAGCTCTTGCAACCGGAAAAAAAGATGAGAATAAAAATCGCGATTTTAAAGGCAACAGACAAAGCCGCATCCTATTAGCAAAAAAATTGACACCGCAGATTCTAGGGCAAATCCTTTCTTATTATGAGCATAAAACCGCCTTTACCGGCGCTATATGGCACATCAATTCTTTTGACCAAGAAGGTGTGCAGCTAGGCAAAAAGCTCTCGTTGTCAATCCTTGATTTATACAAGGAAAGGGCTCACAAGAAAGGAGCAACTCCTCATCCAGCACAAAAAGAAGTTCAAGTCGCTGAAGCATTCATCAAGCACATGGAAAATTTAGAAGCACCGCATATCCACTTAGATTACGATGTTTTGAAAAAGCATGCGCAGTAGATCTTAAAAAAAAGAGCGGGATCTTCCCGCTCTTTTGAATCATAAAACACAAGAAAATATGGATGGATCAGTAAGTTCACCATGTACGATTTGAAACCGGTGAGCATTCATATTTAGTGGTATAGGTGTTGTGACAAATACCTGATCAACGTGTTTTAGCTGCTCTTTGAATAAAGAAGATCTTTTTTCATCCAAATGAACGCCAAAATCATCAATGCCTAAAATGGGTGGTGTTTCTGAGCGCTCCTTCAATAAGGCAAATTCAGCAAATTTAATCGCTGCTATCAAAGAACGTTTTTGCCCCTCACTTGCATAAATTTTTGCATTTTTCTTATCTCGCATGATTACAAAGTCATCTCGATGTGGGCCATTTAGAGTAGCTTTAAATTCATATTCACGTGCTCTATTTTTTTCCCAGTGCTCTTGGAAGTTTTCATGGAGCGAAGGTTGATAGCGTAGCTCTATTTCTTCAGGCGAGGGGACTAGGCTGTGGTAGTAGCCTATAATTTTTTCGCTAAGATCTAACAAAAGCTTTCTTCTAGCTTCCACAATATAGGCAGCAGATTTAGCCATCTCTTCTTCCCAAATAGCAATGGTAGGTGAACGTTTTTCTTTCAATAGAGCATTTCTATGACCAAGGGCTTTAGCATATCTTGTGAGGTGAAAAGCATATTTAGGATCTACTTGCGCAATTTGCAGATTCAAAAAACGACGTCTTATCTGCGGGGCTCCTACGATCATTTCGATATCAAAAGGAGTGTATAACGTTTGAGGAATGAGACCTAACAACGAAGAAAAGTGGGAGTGGGGAGTGTCGTTATGGAAAATCTTTTTTTCACCGGAAGAAAATCCGATTTTGATTTTTTGATCGATTCCGTCTCTTTCAAACAATGCCTCGATATAAAAAGAGGATTCCCCTTGTTTGACAAGTTCTTGAAGATGAGAGGTTCTAAATGATCTTCCGACGCTTAAAAGAAATAGAGCTTCTAAGAGATTGGTCTTGCCATGACCGTTATCTCCTTCGATGCTATTGACACCTTCTTTAAAAGAAAAAAAGATCTCTTTGTAGTTGCGAAAATTGCGTAAACAAAGAGATCTTAATATTACCATAAGTTAGCCTGTATCAATTCGATAGCTCAATCTGCGCCAAGTCGCATTGGCATCAGAATAAACTGAGAATTAGATGAATCGGTGATCGAACCCGGGTTAAAAGAATCAATAAGTCCGAAGTTTACCGCTTCATCGCTGCTAT
>VGMA01000086.1 GCA_016866575.1 Chlamydiota bacterium | reverse complement strand
AGAACTTGCCATTTTTTTAATTGAATAAGAAAATTAAAGCATTAAAGGATTTTTATGATGCATTTAAGCCCCCCTTTATATTTTGAACCAGGTCCAGCTCCGGTTGTTGAAGAAAGAGGCTGTGAAATTTTGGATCTATGGATCATGAAAGTTGCATGCGCCATTTTACCTATCGTATCCACAATTATCTATATTATTGCTAATTCCGTATATTCTGCTGAACACGATGCAACAAATCACATCCCTTTAAGAGCAAGAGCCACAAAAAATTTAGTAGACTATGATATCTGCTTTCTTGTTCACGCCGTAGCTTTTTTAGCACTATCTCTTGTGGCTATCTGTATCGGAGCTCTTGCAGTTACATCGATCTTGCCAACCATTTTTTCTGGAATAACTGTAGCTTACTTAAGTTATAAGCTCGTCAAAGATATTCAATTACTCAATAGAGAGTTAGAAGCAGCGGGCTAAAGTTTTTTTAAATCAATAAATGATAAATATTAAAAAAGGTGTTTAAATAATGACAACCAACATCCATAGTCACGGTATTTTCAGAGAAACTGATCTATTTATTGATCAAGCTCAACAGGCAGAAGAATCTAAAAGCATTTTCGATAATTGGTTTACCAAAGCTGCAAGTGTTATTTTCCCTATTATTTCGCCAATTGTATATAGCGCCGCTTTCTGCCACTATTCAAACATAATGCAAGAAACGACAAACCCTTTAACTCAAATTAACACATTAAATCACATGCGTGATTACGAGATTTGTCTTCTTATTCACAGCATCGTTATGACAATTATTTTGAGTATCGGCCTAGCTATAAGCTTTTTACCGTTAGGTTGCGCTGGATTAGTTCTTTTATCAGTAGTTCTTATTGGCTATCAATCTTATAAGATTGTAGAGACTAATAAAATGATAGAGCAGCTAGCTCAAGAGCAAGTTAACCGAGTTGGTCGTGATCTTTTACGTTTAATCACAGAAGGGCGTCAATTAGAAGAGAGATATAGAAGAGACTAAATAGAAGATATTGAAGCCTCGGATAAGCTTATCTCTGTATTGCTTATCGATAAAAAAACATAAGCAAGCTCAACAACATTTTTGGGCTTGCTTACATTCTTAAACATTCTTGATAGATCCACTCTTTTAAGAGCTTTTTATCTTATCAATTCGAAAGATTCAATGAAGAACTGAAAGTGCTCATCTTGATAATGGTGCTTTTCACACTCCATAGCAAGCAGGTATAGGTAATTTTTCGCTAAAAGCACACGCCCTTTAAAGAAGACATCATTGGTTTTAATGAAAAAATCCATAGCCTGACATCCTTGAACTTGCACCAAATTAGCAAAAACCAATTGGTTGTTAGGATTTTGCACTAAAATGGAGTTAAGGAAGTGCTCTAAACTTCCCACAACCTGATCTTCTCTTACCTCTCCCGGATATTTCGCTATAAGAGCCATATATACAGAGCGCTTTTCTAAATCAGCGACATAAACATCATATTCTAAATTACTACCATCGCTCTTGATCGCCATATTTTGTTTAACGTGATCTGGGCTTCTTGGAAATACTACATGGCAGTTGCCTTGAAACGAATAGACCTTCGTCCATGATTTGTAAACTTCGTTTTGCCTTCCTTGAGATGCGATATTTTGCGAAAAAGTATCATCTACTCCGGCGCAAAGCATGAGACCCATGAACATAGCCAAGGCCCTCTTTTTGAACATATTATTTAACATAAACCCTCGTTATCCTATTTTTATTAAGCAACATAACCGCCAGAAAACCACATTAACGCAGCTCCAAAGATCGCAAGAAGCAATGATTTTAAAACCACATTCAGTAACGCATACCAAATAGAGAACTTTTGCACTTCAGCAAGGGTTTGCAAAAGAGCGATAAATCCCCACAAGGTAAAACCGATCTGCAACACCATAACAGTTGTTGGCAGAGAGAATTGATTGAACGTATAGCTCTTATCTATAAAAGCCGGCACAAACACTTGCAAGCCGTAGACCGCTATCATCACAAACCAGCCGATTAGAGCTACTAATTCAGGTATTTTAGACCAAGTAAGCGCAGAGCGGATAGTGACAAAATTGGCTTGTCCTTTGATGAGTTTGCCCGTCCACCAGAGCATCCACGCTGAAAATGACAAGGAAAGATAGCCAATAGGTATCGCTAGCACTAAAGCAAAAAGAAGCATTGCTCCCAATTTGTATTGTAAGCCTGCTCCGATATTTTGCATTGTTTCAATCAGCACAAAAAAACCGTAAACAGCTGATATCGCAAGAAGACCTTTATTAGGAGTTAGCGCACAAATCTGCTTTGCGACTTCTCGAGGTCTTATAAATATTTGCAGCCAAGGCTGCATTGAGGATTTCCCTTCCATAAGATAAAAACACGCCCTATTCTTTAATTTATTAATAAAATTAAGTTATGAATTTTTACAAATTTAAAATAACATAAACAATTATTAATTAATTTAATATAATTAAAGTCGTTTTATATCACCGCTTTATGTAGAAGATGATTCCTGAAAAAATAAGAGAACTGTTAGCCTTCAAAAAACATGAAGGCCTTCAATCGATTCTATCTACTAGAGATTAAACTCAGATTCCCAATACAAACGGTGCTCTACTACGTCATTTAAACAAGCTGAACTTGCCTCCTGGGGTCTGAATAGATGCTTAGATTCATTTATAAATACATAATGCTTAGCGACTAGATAACCAACCAAAGGCAAAAGCTCACTGTAAGTGAATTTTCTTAATGACAGATTTTTTTCATCTATGCGCGAAAAAATTTTGTATATAAACGAGGCTAAGGAAAATCCTAATTGATTGTTGTTAACAAAATAGACCACTAAAGGCTTCCAGCATGTTCGATTCGACTCTGTTGATTCTGCAGCTAAGCTGATCAAAAAATCATACGCAGATTCGATTCCCTGGTTATACTCTATAGATTTAACCTGCTTTTCGATATTTTTGATTTCTCTTTGAAATTCAACACCTTTCATTTGCTCAGGAATTTCATGAACTCTTACATATTGACTAACCACAGATGCTGTTGACATGTTTTTTCTCCTTATGGACCAAAGAAGCTAGCACAGCGATCAAGAAAAGGTAAATAGAAAATTTACCATCTATTTCTCTAATAAAAAGGAAGTTAAAGATTTTTTAAAGAAAAAGACCCGTTTAAAAAACGGGCCTTGAAAAAAACTATCACTGCCTGCCACTTATTTGCGACAGCATCCACCTTTATCAGATTTATCCATCTTCTTTTCTGAAGATGAGCAGCAACAAAGCGCCTTGCACTTAGTAAGGAAGCCAAGGCCCCAAACCCCTGCAAGACCCACTAAACAATAAACAATGTTGGCAGCCATTGTTTTGCCTAAAAATGCTTCAACTACATTATACTGGAAGAAACCAACTAGACCCCAGTTTAATGCACCGATCAAAATTAGGATTAAAGCTAAAAAATTCACGTACGACATGCCACGATCTCCCTAGTAACTTTTCTTCAACATACCCACTAGAGCCTATTTATTCGAAGAAAAAGTTTGACCTATTAGCCAAAAATATTCTAAGATGTTCAGCGTTATGAGCGAATTCAACAAAGAAACTTTACGCCACCTCGAGACTCTATGTAGAGTTAAGTGCACAGAGGAAGAAGAAGAGATGTTTGTGGAAAACATCAAAACCATTCTCGACTATATCGATCGTTTATCTGAAGTCGATACAGAAAATGTCAAACCCCTTTATAGCGTTTTAGAAGCAGTCCATCTTCCTGTACGTGAAGACGTTGCAAAAGAGCCAATGGATCGTCAAACGCTATTGAACAATGCGCCCGCCTCAACTGCAGGGATGGTGCGCGTACCTCCTGTTATATAACTATGTACTCTTTATCTGCTAAACAGCTCAGCTCTCTTGTTAAGGAAGGAAAAATAAGCGCTGTGGAAGTAACACGCTATTTTCTTAAGCGCGCCGAAGCGATTGACCCTTCAGTCAAAGCTTTTTTAACCCTGTTTCCCGAAAAAGCTCTTGCTAAAGCACATGCAATAGATGAAAAAATCAAACAAGGAAAGAGCGTAGGAAAACTCGCCGGTGTTCCAGTTGCTATTAAAGACAATATCCACATCGAATCAGAGCTCACTACCTGCGCATCCAAATTTTTGGCCGATTATAAAGCCCCTTTTTCTGCTACCGCTGTTAGACGCATAGAAGAAGAAGATGGTATTTTGCTTGGAAAAACCAATCTTGATGAATTCGCTATGGGTTCATCCACAGAAACTTCCGCTTTTTTTGAGACGCGCAATCCTTGGAATCTTTCATGCACGCCCGGAGGCTCCTCAGGAGGAAGCGCTGCAGCTGTAGCCAGCAGAATCGCCCCTTTATCTATAGGCTCAGATACCGGAGGATCAATCCGTCAGCCTGCCTCATTTTGTGGAACTTTTGGATTTAAACCAACTTATGGCCGCATTTCGCGATATGGGCTTGTTGCTTTTGGATCTTCTTTTGACCAGATCGGTCCTTTTGCCAACTATGCTGAAGATATCGCCCTCATGATGGACGTTTTAGCAGGCCACTGCCCTCTTGACTCTACTTCTATTGCAGACAGTAAAGAAGATTTTAGTGCTTCACTGAGCCAAGGCGTTGAAAATATGACCATCGGCGTACCAAGAAACCTGTTAAAAGAACTTGACCCTTCCCTCATCGATTTATTCAATAATGCAATCAATGAATATGTAAAGATGGGCGTTAAAGTCGTAGAAATCGATATACCTCTCATCAAGTATTCTATACCTCTTTACTACATTTTAGCGATTGCAGAAGCCTCAACTAACCTTGCCCGCTTTGACGGTATTTTATTTTCCAAGCGTTCAACAAAAGCAAAAACTCTGAAAGAAGTTTACGAGTACTCAAAAGAAGAAGGATTTGGAAAAGAGGTAAAAAGACGCATTCTTCTCGGAACCTATGTGCTTTCTGCTGGCCATCAAGATGCTTATTACAAAAAAGCGCAAAAAGTACGCCGTTTACTGATTGAAGATTTCAAAAGGATCTTTCAAACTTGTGATGCCGTAGTACTTCCTACCGTCCCTTCTGCAGCTTTTGAGTTAGGCGCGATTAAAAACCCTCTTGAGATGTATTTGCAAGACATCTACACCATTTTCGCTAACTTGGCAGGACTTCCGGCGATCAGCATGCCTATTGGCCTAGATAAAAACCAAAAGCCATTTGGCCTGCAAATTAGCTCCGCTCAAATGCAAGATGCAAAAGTGCTTAGATTGTCAGCAGCTCTTGAACAACAACTGAAATTACAAACTTGTCCACCCCTCTTTGCCAAGGAGTTCTCATGAACGACTGGGAAGCTGTTATCGGCTTAGAAATACACGTACAACTGAACACGAAAAGTAAACTCTTTTCTTCTGCACCGAACCAGTTTGGACATGAGCCAAATGTCAATATCTCTTTTGCAGATACAGGGCAGCCCGGCGCTTTGCCTGTCATCAATAAAGCTGCTATTGAAAAAGCAGTCCTTTTTGGACTTGCAATCAACGCCCATATACCTGAAGAGTGCCACTTTGATAGAAAATCTTACTTCTACCCAGACTCTCCAAGAAACTTTCAGATCACACAGTTCGATGAACCCATTATCGTTGGAGGATCTGTTGCTGTAGAAATTGATGGTGAAGAAAAAGTCTTTGGCATTCACCACGCGCACTTAGAAGATGATGCCGGCATGCTCAAGCACTTTTCACAGTTCGCTGGCGTCGACTACAACCGCGCAGGAGTAGCCCTTGTAGAAATCGTCTCTTTGCCTTGCATCCATACAGCCAAAGAAGCAGCCCTTTTTGCTACAGAAATCCGCTCCATCATGCAATACATCGACGCATCAGATTGCAACATGGAAGAAGGCTCTCTTCGTATCGACGCTAACGTATCAGTACGTAAAAAAGGGGAAACCACCTTAAGAACAAAGACAGAAATCAAAAATATGAACTCTTTTGCCAATATGGAGCTTGCTATTGATGCAGAAATCCTAAGGCAAATTGATCTTTATCAGCAGGGTAAAACTGTAACTAGCGGAACTTACCGCTTTGATCTAGCGACAGGCGCAACCATCTTGATGCGCAAAAAAGAGACCGCTGATGACTATCGCTATTTCCCAGAGCCCGATCTTCCCCCACTATTTTTAGACAAAAATTGGATCGCTAAGCTCAAAGAAAACCTACCCGAATTGCCAAGAGAGCGAAAAAAACGCTACATTGAAAAGCTAGGACTAAGCCACTACTCTGCTAGCTTGCTCATTTGCGATAAACCACTAGGGGATATCTTTGAAAAAGGGCTAAGCCAGGCCAAAAATCCCGTTTCTTTTTGCAACTGGCTTACAGTAGAGTTTATCGGAAGAATCAAAAACTCTAGAAAAAGCGTAGAAGAATTCGGCCTTGATATTCTAGCGATTGCTAGCTTGTCCAATATGGTTGACGATAAAATTGTCACCGGAAAAGTAGCAAAACAAATCGCCGATCTCATGGTAGAAAATCCAGGCAAAACCCCCGAG
>VGMA01000085.1 GCA_016866575.1 Chlamydiota bacterium | reverse complement strand
CTTAAAATATTAATTGAATTGTGTTAAAGATTTTATAATTTCCGTTTTAGGATTAAGCAGAGCTGAGTCGCTAATAGCTATACTTTAGTCAATCTATAAAGTGGTATCAAGAACAGAAAGATCATATTGATATGAGGAAGAAATTTTCCTTGCCATTCTATGCGTTTTAAGAGACAGAAGCAGAAAAATCGCAGCCAATACCAATCTTATGCTCTTAATAATAAAACAGCTAATAGGAAATAGTTTATTTTTTACTCTAGTAGAAAAGCAAATCAAGATGCTACTCTTTGCGCCAAAAAAACATTTTTTGTGCTTTAAGCACTTTTTGATGAATAAATTTACTTAAGCCGCAAATGTTTAAAGAACGAAGATGTCTAGGGGGATTTGCTTTATGAGTACACCGATAAGAAGTGGAATGATTACAATTACGCACGCTGATTCTAATATCCATGATCAAATTTTAATGGTCGCAGAAATGGTATGGGGAATCAAGCCGGAAAGACTTCCTACAGTAAAGTTTCATGAAATAAGATCAATATTAGAAGGGCACCTCACAAAAGAGTTTGGGCCCTATAAGGTCAAGGGTTTTGGAAATGCCTTTATGATTCATATCAAGCCAGAAGCTTTGAAAAATTCTTATAAAAAAAAATCATGTTCCTTGAATACTTGCATGGCAACAGAAGCTGCTTTTAGATGTGCTCAATGTAAAAGCGCTTTATATTGTTCAAAAGAGCATCAAATACAAGATTGGCCAAGACATAAAATGGAATGCATTACTCATAGATAGTCTATATGGTTTTTTATCTGGGCCTTATCATACCAGCTAAAAGGTGGGCTAAAGTTAAAGGCTTAGGTATGTGCCTAGGCCTTTGTGATAAAATGTCGAAAGATGCATTCAAGGCTTTTTGAAAAATAGGGCTCTATCGATGCTAAGCTTATCTAGAGTACAGAAAGTTTAGACTTCTTCCATTTCTATTCTAAAACCGCTTCTTTCATCTCCTGAGCGGTTCTTAATTTTAAATTGTGTAAAAGGTCTAAAAAGGACTTCGTTTTCTTTTAGAGCACTAAATTCATTTACATGTTTTCCATATTTGGATTTGATAATGTACCTAACTCTAAAGCTAAGCTCATCACATGGCCCGCCACCTGCAAATCCACCACCTGCGGCAGAAGTGCTAAGAAAACCTCTTTCTGTGATCAATGCTCCTTTAACCATAGTGTCTAATATCAATTGTGGTAAGTAAGCAAAACGCGTCACATTCCCACTTTCTAAATATTTTTCGCCGAGATTGTTAAGGCTCTCTGCCATTACTAAACTCACAAAAACCACTTCCTTGGCAAGTTTAGATATGATCTCTGGCGAATTACGAGCAAAATCATCATTAATTTGTTGCGATGCATAAAACAGGCGTCCTTGATGCAATGTTCCTGTGCGAATCAAGGTATTTACAATAGAATAGAATCCGTGAGAAGTATAGAGATGTAAAAAGGCTTCTTTCTTGTTAAGTGGGCTGTCAAGGGTGTCTAAAGGATTTTGTAATCTTGAAAATAGTAAAGATTTTTCAAGGTAAGATTCAGTTTTTTCTTCTGATAAAGGACCGTTCAGTATCTCTAAATTCTTCCAGTCAATCTGCTCTAATACTTTTTTTAAAGGATGGATTACATTATCTTTTCTAACATATAAAGTGTTGTCGTTAGAGTTAGTAAAAATAGTAAAGATAGAAGAGCTCTTTTTGCCAAGAAATTCTTCAGATATGTGATTTAAAAAATCTTCTACAAATTCTTTCGAAATACCTGGTAGATTTTCCGCACCCGATGTGAGAAGTAGAGGGTAGTAGGGTTCTGTAAAAGGTTGTTCTCTGAGAAGCAATACAGAAGAGGGGAGTTGAGGAGAAAAGGGTTTGGTTTTTTCTGTTGGTTCAATCAATATTATAGATTCTTGCAAAAAATATTTAATTAGAAGACATACAGCGCCAACAATCATAGGAATAATTAGACAGCATAGCGCGATCGCTTGTATGCGATCTTCGAGATGATCTTTATAAGAGGGATACTGGATCGTTTTTCCTCCCAAGGTCTTAAGGGTTGGGATAACAGATCGCAACAAGAAGTAAATAAATTTTTATCTTCATATTCGTAGGAATTTAAAATACTATATATCATAATTTTTTAGATAATTTTATTATATATATATATATATATATATTAGCATTAACTAGTGTTAATTTTGAACTTTTAAATTAATTGTTAACTATATTAAAATTAATTAAATAAGATGATTTTTGGTCGTTTAGCGCTTATATGCTGCATAATGGTTTCTATAAAGCTAAATTTTAGCATAGGTTTTGCGTTGTATATTTTAAAAACAAAAGGCCCCGGTAACTACCGGAGCCTTTTGTTGTTGGAGGAGGAAAGGCACATGCAAAACTTTTGATTGGGGCTTGACTAAAGAAAAAGTGCAAATATTAAAGGTATTATTGACATCACTACAACAATCGACTGTAATAAAAATGGATAGGGTTGATTAAATCGGGGCAGGGCATGACAGCATTCATTTTTAGAAGAGCAAAGCAAAGCGATTTGGAGGATATCATTTTTCTGTTAGCGGATGACGATTTGGGAAAGCAGAGGGAAACACGGTCTGAAACGATTCCATCCAATTATCTAGACGCTTTTATAAGAATTGATGGTGATCCAAATCAGTTTTTGATGGTCGTAGACTCAAGAGATATAATCGTGGGTACATGCCACTTAACACTTATGCCTTCGCTTACTTTTCAGGGAGGATTACGAATGAATGTTGAGGCGGTTCGTGTTGCATCTTCTTACCGAGGACAAGGTGTTGGAGAGTGGATGATCAATCAAGCACTATGGTTAGCTCGAAAAGAGGGATGCAAGATAATTCAATTAACAACGAATAAAGAACGGGTAGATGCCAAGAGGTTTTATGAAAAGCTTGGGTTTAAATCTACTCATGAAGGAATGAAAATGTACCTATGAGAACGTTATGAGACTCTCATCGGTTGGCCTGACGACCCTCACCGACACATGGCTACAGCCAATCGTAGAAACGGCTCAAAAGACGCAGACCGAAAAAAAATGTGGTTAAGAGTAGAACAGCAAGTAAATAACGATACTGCCTTTTCTTCGCCCCTTGGAATTCTGTTAAGAAAAAACAGATGAAGTAAGAAAAGAACAGCAATACCCCTAAGAAGCACCCAACAATAAGCAAACTCGAACTAATAGCATCCATTAACGCATCCCTCTAATAGCCTCTTCCAGCCTTTTTTTATCTTTATCTTCAATGATTCCTTTGTTCATTAAATATTGGATACAATCACCTAAATATTCAATGCCTGCTAATCCGATTCCCAACTCAATTGCTTTTATTCCAGCGGTTCGAATTATTTAAAACAGTTAATAATTTGACTCATAGGAATTTCATGCGAAACTGATTCAAAGCCAAAAAGAAAAGTGAAATGCAAGCTTAAGAAAAATAAAAACAATCTGTACATATATATCCGATTTTTTAAAATTTAACATACTAAAATTTTAAAATCTAGACCGGAGCTCGTTTGCCTCTCTTCAGGCCAGTACCCATTAAGCTGTAAAAGAGAAAAGTGCTGATCGAGTAGGAGCGAACAAGAGCAACATTCTACATTTGTACTTGGCTTACAAGGCTTAGTGGCCGCGTGCATGTTCGATTGCACGAGCGCCATATGCGCTCTTTTGGCCAAAGGCCGGACGCGGCCCTCTCAGGACAGCTCCTATAAAAGTTATTCGAGAATTTTGGCCATTTTCATATTCATCCTAGCTTCAATTCAACACAAAATACCAGCTAAAAGGAGGTTTCAAATCAGAGGAAAGAATTGGAAAACCTATTGAATTACTTTTCAGGATGCTTAGCAGGAAGAGCTCCGTCACCACTGCGGGCCTAGTCGTATAAGCATGAATCATCAGGAAATTGTATATTCGGAATACCGTGAACTTCGGCAGCGCTACGACCTTCTTTTTCGCCTCTATCAAGTTGAGCAGCTTCCCCACCTTTTACGAGTTTAAGGAAAAGATGTCATATTTTGAAACAGTTATAGGAGTCAAAATGGTAACAATTTGTCTTTATGTCACGACTATTACAGATATTAGAATGTCATATCGTAAGATTTGAAAAGATAAGTTTTTTACGCAGCTTTTGTCTCGTCTAGTGCGTAAAATTGCGTAAATAGAAGCAGGTAAGTAATTTTTGCGTGTGGAGTTTTTGTGTATCTTATTGAAATGAAAAGGCTCCAGTTGCGAAACTGAAGCCTTTTGTCGTTGGAGGTGGAGAGAATCGAACACTGTCTAAAGTGTATTGTTTTTAAAGTTGATTCAAAGCCTTTACCATATTGGTGTTCATCGAGATAAAAACCCTGAAAAAATTCCCAAAAATTACTGAAATTACGCAAATTTTACGCACTAAGCGAGATGAAATCAGAGGAAGTCAGGATAAACATAGTTGCTTGAAAATAGTAAATTTCTTAGGATGAGCCTCTTTACAAGTTCTTAATTAAATTTGACATGCATAGATTCCATATATTGGTGAATATTCTTCTCCTTTTTACCGTTCCATCAATTCCGCTTTACTCTGAGTATACGTTCTCGAAGATTTTATTCCCCTACAATGTGCCATCGGCCCCACTTTCCTATAACGACTTTTTGTATCTCTTTGAACAAATCGAATCAGGCGAGATCGAGAAAAAATGCACTTCTGAAGAAATGGAAGAAATAGCCCAATTTCTTGCTTTTTTACTCAGAACAGGTGTATTAGATGAGAGCTTTGAAAGCCAATTAGAAACAGATATTGAAGAATTATTAGGAGGTGAAGAAGAGTCTTTTGGGGATCTTCTATCGTTTGCGGAGTTAGGAAAGCACCAACATATGCTCATTCCATCTGCTGTATACAAGCCTGCTACACTAATTCCTTGTAAATCAAAATTTTTCCATTCTATCGTCAAGACGGTAAAAAAACATAAGAAAGAGTTAATTGTTGCGGCTATTATTGTTGTAGCAGTAACAGCAACAGTTGTTACTGTTGGTTCTCTCAGTGCTGTGGGAGCAGGAGCAGTCGCAGCGGGAATCGCTGGTGTAGGAACAAATAGCGGTAACCATTCTAATGACTCAAAGATTAGTTCAAGTATTTCTAAAACTAATGTTGATCAACAAGTGTCCTCCTTGAAAAAGACTATAATTGAAGAAGGGCTCCTTTCTGTAGAAAAGCCAGCATTCGAAGAAAGAGGTAGGGCGGTTGGTTCTGCCTTTGCTCATAACATATTGAATCAGTCAGGAAAGCAAGAAATTCCTTATCATTTTCGAGTTGATGAGCAGTTTAACACAAGTTATCCTTATTTTTATAACACACAGCTTAAAGAGACGAACTTTAGCGTCCAAGCACATCAAGCGTTAGGAGAAAATGCACTTATTCAAGGACGTTACCGAGAAGCGGTAAATGAATTGGATAAAGTCATTGCTATAGAACCTTCCAATTCTATTGCGTATTTAGATAGAGGAATTGCTTGTTTAGGGTTAAATGAGTTTGAACAGGCTTTGGAAGATTATCACGAATATCTGCTTGAGATATCGCCGCAGTCTTTTCCCGTTGAGGAGTTTAGTATAGGCCTTATGAAGGAATTACCTACTGCAATCTATCATTCCGGTAAAAATATAGCGTTTTTTGCTTCTGATCTTCTCTGTCATCCGATCTATACGGGAACTCAAATGATACAGGCTATCAGTCAGCTCAGCGAACTTGCGCGAAATGGAGAGTGGGGGGTGATAGCGGAAGTCATGGTACCTGAGGCTGCTCAATTAGTCAAAGAGTGGTCCGATCTTTCTGTTAATGATCAGGCAAGGCGCGCTGGTGCCGTTTTAGGACAATATGGCAGTGATATTTTTCTCTCCGGTGCATTAGTGAAGGCAGCTTCTAGAGGAATGAAGATGGCTGAGGAACTTGCAGTAGTTTCTAAGCGTCTGCAGGCAACAAAGAAAACGCTTGTATTTGAAACCGTCGTTGCTGCGGAAGAAGGGGCGAAGATAGCGGAAATTGTTCGCTTAGAATCAAGGATTTCAGAATGGTTAGGAGAAGGGGCTAGATTGATTCGAAACGAGGCTGGAGATCCAATCTTCCTTTCGAAGGATGGATTCAGACGGGTTAGATTTGACTTTAATCGACCAACTCCTCATAACAGTCCACATAGTCACATAGAATATAAACTTAACGGTGTGTGGGAAGATTCTGGACAAATTTATCCGATAGATGTCCCACATAATTAGGTAAAATTATGAGAATTTACGATTTGAATGCTGATAAAAAAATAGATAAAGTTATTCTTTATCTTACCCCTGACGAAGCGCAGCAATTGAAATATGCGCTCGAACAGATAATAGGTGATAACAAAAAACACCACCACCAGCATATTCTTGATGATGATTATAAAAGAGAAATTACTGTCTGTGTATACAAGGATGATAATCTAGCAACGTTTGATGAACGTTCGCAGAGATTAATTCAACAAGATGAATGAGCAGGATGCTTAGCAGGAAGAGCTCCGTCACCACTGCGGGCTTAGTCGTATAAGCATGAATCATCAGGAAATTG
>VGMA01000084.1 GCA_016866575.1 Chlamydiota bacterium | reverse complement strand
TGCAGGCTTTTAAGAACATGCAAGACAGGAAGATGTATCAAAGCGGTTACTGCAGATGAGCTTTTTGATCGTTTAGCAAAATGGCTGTCAGCAGTCCATAATAGCTTCGATTGCATCAAAATCTAGATTTTTTTCTACTACCGCAATCGCTTCTTTAATTTTTTCTATATCATCAGTTCGTATTTTCGTTTGTTGAGAAGTGATTTTTTTCATAGCATTGAAACTGTTAATAGGGGCGTAAATCATTGGTATTTCTGCTTTTACAATCTCTTCGACAAGTGAAATTTTTGGAGGAGAACTTCCTGTAAGGATAAAACCTGTTTCTAAATCTTGCTGCCAGTGTCTTTTAAGTGTAGCTGAGATGATATCATCCCTTGTTGCGGGGGTAATAATGAGCTGATTTTTAGAAATAAGCCTTTCGTAATGCTCTACGGAAGTTGCAACAAGTCTATTTTTTTTGAAGTGTCGCAAACGGTGTTTTTGACCTGAAAGCATAGGTACGCCAAAGAGAAACTCATAATCTTTCATGCAAGGCAGAGTAAGAAAATCATCATAGGGTATAACACCTAAAATCGGGATGTTCCAACGACTTAGAGCTTTTTGCATGTAGTGCTCAACGACCTGTTTTTTTTCTGGAAGAACCTTATTGATGATGACGCCAGCAACTTCTGCCCCATATTTTTCACACATGGCGATATTGAGGGCTAAGGAATCAAAGGAGGATCCCAAGCCTCCGGGAACAATAATAATCACTTTAAGTCCAAGTAGGCTTGCTACTTGTGCATTATTTAATCCTACTATATCGCCAACGCCTATGTGTCCTGTACCTTCAACAAGCACAGCATCACTTTGGGATCTGATTTCTTCGTAAGAGGTAAGTATTCGTTGTCTAAAAAAATCCATATCGTATTTACCATCAAGATATTCTCTTGTGAATTCCCTAGCAAAGATAATAGGGCTCATGGTTTTGATGTGGAAAGGAAGATGGAAGCAGCTTTTGAATAAAAGCACATCTTTATCGACGGCAAGCTTGTCGTCGATAATAACATGTTCTTGACCTACCGGTTTAGTGAATCCAACTCTTGCAATTCTTTTTTGCAGTCCGGCCAGCAGTCCTAAGCAACACGTTGTTTTTCCAACGTTTTGACCTGTAGCTGCTATAAATATCGATCTTTTCTTCATTTTTGTAATTTTATTATATACCTTGAAAGAAAATAAAGGTTTTTTTATCTAAAAAGAACAGAAAGATAGGAGTCAATATGCGTATTTTTGTAATGTTAGCAGCTGTAGTTGCTTTAGGATTAGGTTGTGTTTCTTGCCAAACTCAACAAAAAGAAAACAAACAGCAGAAAAAGTGTGGTAAATGCACCCCACGTTCTCTTGTAGTTGAACTTATTTAATATTTCATTTAGGAGAAGAACATGAAAAAAGCATTATTTTGGGGTACAACTGTTTTTTGCGCTTTTGCTTTAGTTAGCTGCGGGAATGCAAAACCAGCACCAAAAAAAAATCCAAGTAAATATAAGAATACTAGAAGTGTAGTTTCTCAAGTAGAAGAAGTAAGCCAAACTTCAGTATCTCAAGAGTAAAAAAAAGAGTTTTGGGTTGAAATCCAAAACTCTTTATCTTTTTATCTAATTTTTAGTTATTCATCTGCTGCAAAGGAGGGAACTTTTTCTCCTTTGAAAGATTCTACAAGAGGGCGAATCGCTAGGTGGCGAATCAGCATCTCAAAAACTTCAGAATTGCCTAAAGCTTGAATCAAGGTAATACTGCGTGAAGACATTTCCTTAAATAAAGTTTGTCTTAATACAGACATAGCAAAATCAGAAGCACTCTTTACTCCCTTAGGCATATTTAGTTGTAAGAATTCAACGTGAGTTGTATCTTCAACAGTTTTTCTAAGATTCGTAATATGATTTTTGAGTAGAGCCACTTCATTAATAAGCGGGGTCAATCGCGTATTTGGAAATTGTTCTAGCAAATACTGGCTCTCTTCATTTTCCCTTCTAATCAGATCAAAACTTTCTGCTATTTTTTCTAATTGAGAATCTATTCTTTCACGATTTTCTTCAGCCTCTTTTGCCCAATCTCTAAGCTGTTCAATAGCAGCAATAGCTTGATTCAAAGAAAGTGGCCAATTTTCATAAGGCATCTGACGTGTTTGTGTTATCCAAGCATCGAGAGCTGGATAATCAATTTCTACATTATTCAATACGATTTCAAAACTGCTTAAAATCTGATCAACAGGATTATTTTCGAGGTTTGAGTATTGATGATAGGTGTATAAACGATGCAGCCTATGGAACTGATCACATACTTTTTCTAAAGATGCGCAAATCAACGAAGATTTTCTTTTTAGGTGCTCAGCTGTTACAGGACCTAATTTAGGAGCTCTGCTTCCTGGATTGATTTGCAGCTCAACTTCTCTAATTTCAAGCTTTTGAACAAGTTCTGAGCAACCTTTATAGGCATTATTTAATATCTCGTTACCGTTTTCTGGATCATCACACAAGGTATCAAGAGCTTCCATCCATGTTTGGATAACACCTTTATCTTTTTTAGCCATTGGAGATGAAAGTTCTTCTTCGATGTGGGGGTTAGAATCTAATTGTACATATAAAGAGTGCTCTCTTTGTCCAAGTCGTGGCGCAGTATTTTCAATATCAAAAAGATCATAATCTTCATCTTGGATTAAACCGCTAAAAGATTCTGCATCATCAAGATTAGGCATAGACTCTTCTTCATCAATCAAAGAGCCTCCTTCATCTTCATCTAGAATGCGCGCTTCATTTGGCCTTTGGGCAAAAGATCGAATTTTATCTAGTTCCATTTTCGTAACAGATGGATACCCTTTTGTTGAACCTAAGAATATATCCTTAAGCCAGTTAACATGATCTTTTGCCGAGCGTACTTGAGCCGGGCTGCCTAAAGAATTGGTAGCATCGATACATACAGTCCATAAAATTGCATTCAGTGTGCAGTCAATAAGGTTTTTTGTGTCGACGTACTGCTGAGCTTTTCTAGCTTTTTCCTCTGCAGAAAGTTGCCTGCCTTCTTGACTGAAAGAATCGTTAGCAACATCACAGAGTTCATAGAGAAATCGCTCTAATTGAGTTTCTTCAGTGGCCAAAGATTGTACTAGCTCAATAAGCTCTACAAGGACGTTTTGGATAGGAGGTAACAACGCATCTTCAGCGAGTTTTTGCACACCGCCAAAAAACCCTTGAGGGCCTTGGATGACGTCTCGAATTTGTCTTGGTGAATTGAGATTCCAAAGAGAAACAAATCCAAACAATCGATCTAAGCAATCTTTAATGGTCTGTTTATTTTCATCATCGCTGTTGTATAAAGTAGGATCTAGCGCTGCTGCACGTTTTTGCGCTGCATGGATATCTAGAAGCCTTCCTGCGAGTGTATCGAGGATTGGCACATAAGGCGTATCTTGAAAGCGGGTAGTTTTGATGTTATCCATCAAGCCTTTAATAAGATTCGTATCTACAAAGCATTTTTTTGCTCCCCAGGTCAAAATAGATTGAATGATTGACTGGATCGGTAAAACGACCATATATTCGAGAATCCAAATCGGTAAACGGAGGGGAAATACAACTATATGCTTAAAGATACTAAACGCAGCAGAATCAGAATCGTTAGCCCATGCATTTAACTGTAGATCCCAGCTATGTATTGAGCTTGTCCAATCGATCTTCGGCATGATTTCTTCAACGCAAATTTCAGCAAATTCTGTATAAAGTTCATCAGCTGTGCGCTCACCATTATATATTTTTCGATCTTTAGTCAATCGGATGTGTTCTCTAATATTCCATGCTCTGCCTTTTGGATTTTCCGCTGAATCCGCGATCATTTTATTGAGATCATCAAAGCATTTCCCGATGCATGCAATCGATGCTGAGTGGAGCCTTTTATCTACATCTTTTTTTACTGTAGGGATTACTACATTTCTGAAATAATTTTTTAATCCACCGGTAAGGTTATTAGAAAAAAGCTCTGAAAACCAGAAAATTACCGGCATAAAGGCCCGTATAGCCCAAGAAATCACAACATTGATTTGATTGTTTTCTTGAATAGCACGATTTAAAACAGTTAAAAATGCCTCTTTTTTCTCTTGAGGATCATTAATTTCAGAAACTTCTCCTAACATTTCATAAAACGATGGAAAGCCCTCAAGCTCTCCAATGGCTAACAAAGAGATGCGGTAGGTAGAAAAGCAAGCAGCAGTTTGTGCAAGAACTTCAATTTTTGCATCTGTTTGCTCTTTAGTAATTACTCTATCGTATAGATAGGAGTGACTTTCTTGGAATTTGGCTGCAATTCTTTGTAACTGTTCTACTGGAGTTGGACCTTCTTCTTTATCAAGTCCTATAGGCAGTTCAATCCCTCCAAGTAGAATCGGATTTTGCGTCGATAGCTGCCAAACTTGCTGAAATGTGTGCTGATAAGCTTTTGAAGTTTGATTGTCTGATCCGATTTGTTCTTCTAATAGACGGATCGATTCTTCAAGAGGATCGATAAGAGTGTCAAGTTCTAAAGGATTTTGCCCACGTACATGAGTTATTGCATGCTCTAAAGCAGTTAAAGCAGCTTTTGCAGCAATGGAATAAAGCCCTGTAGAAAGCCCTTTAGTAAAAAAGGTTTCGAGAATTCCACCCAAAGTAAGCTCTGATCCAATTGATGAATCGCTTACGCTGTTTGCTAGTGTATTTTGTGAGGAAGCGGCTGCTGAAAAACTACTTAAGATATTTCTTTGAACAAGATGGTTAGAAACAAACTTTTCGGTATCGTTTAGATGCTCTGATACATCTTTTTGAGTGCTGGATCGATTAGCAATACAGTTGGTGGTAGTTTCTAGTTTTTCTAATAAAGCTCGTTTTTGTAAAACAGTAAGCTTGTAGTCATCAATATGGGCTTGAATTTCATTAAGGCATAGAATGCAGCGCTCTTTTTTCGGTTCCGTTAACGATCTTTTTAGCGCCTTGCTAGCTTTAAAAAAGTTGTCAATACGTGGATCATGTTTACCCAAAATATTTTCTTTAACTTTAGTCACTAGCGGAGTAATTACATCGGTTTCTTGTAACTGAACTTGAAGTGTTGGAAGTAGAGTTTCTTCGATAAAATTTGCATCAGGATTTTGTTTATGCGCATGATAATTTAGTAATAAATCACTCAGCCCTAGTTTTCGCAAATTGTTAAGGGCATTGGGTAATAAGGTTTCAAAAGCTTCTTCTTCTTGATCCAAAGAAAAAATTTCAATGGTTTCTTGCAAAAGGAACCGTTTTTCATCAAGTGAGGATTTATTTAAAATTTGTTGAGCAGCTGGATAACGTTTGGTCGTTTCTTGCTGAAAGTTTTGTAAAAGACCCTGTTTATTCAACGCTTTTTTTAGAGTCTCTGTTAGTCTACTTAAATGAGCTAAGATCAAATCTAAATTTACTTGTTCGCGGAGCTCTCTTTCAATAATATTAAAGGATGTATCGATTGTAGCTTTTTGCGTTATTGTAATAGGATATTTTCTAATTTCTCCTTTCCATTCTTCAATTTTTACTGAAAATTGGTCTTGGTTATTAGGAAAATTTTCAGCGAATTCTTCAATTTCAGCAATCAGTGGAGGCGCTACTCCAAAAACTAAACTTGTAAGAGCATTGGTGGTTTTACCAAGTAAAGTAGGTTCGTGGATTTTCTGATTCAAAAAAGGAATGATAGATTCACTGACTAACCTATCATGAGCCTCATTCGTTCTAATGAGCTGATCTTCTTCTTGTAGATTGAGTAATTCAGTAAATGCTAATTTTAATTGTGTAATGTTAGGATGTTTGAGGGCTCTTAGATGATCAAAAGCTTTTTTGAGGTGATTCAAAGGAACTTCTTTTTTTAAACAGAGCTCAAAAACCTCTAAAGCTTCTCTTGGCTCAAATAAGGGATCTTTTGCTAATGGATCGGAAGTTGGTAATACAAAATTTAAAAGAGAACTTCCTAAATTATTTCCCAGAAAAGATATTAAACTCATGAATTATCCTCATTTGAATATGAATAGTATACACTACGAGTAACAAATAAACAAGGTAACAATATCTAGACGAAACTTGACAGTATGTGATATGATCCGGCGTATGCGTCAAATTTTTCTTTGCTTAGCAGTGCCGGGATTCTTGTTAGCCATAGATCCCACTAAAATTCAAAATAAAATTCCCTCCTCTGAATACTCCATCTCATTGGAAGCTGACTATATGTTCATTTGGCAAGATCCAAAAGGGCAGCATAGAAGAACTTTGGTATCGACAACAGATGGAGTAACTTCAGACCCGGTCAATCCCCAGCTACTCGCTTCTGCTGCTGAAAAAGTTTTTACTTATGGATTAAAAGGTTCGATCAAGGCAGCTAAAGATCCGTATTGGGATGTAGAAATAGATTTTTTAGGGCTTGTCAATTGGCGAAGAATCACAGGAGCTCATTCAGAAGCTTCTACGCTTGTAACAAATGTTTATGGTGTAGAAAATTTTTACGATTGGGTTCAAGCTGCTAACGTAGAAACCAATTCAAAGCAGCAATTTGACTATGTCAACATAGGTCCATGGTTTCATTCAGCGCCAAGAGGAAGGGATTATTTTCGCTTTTCTACCTATACAGGGCTTCGTTATGTCTATTATAACGATAGATTGCAAATGACAAGCCAAAGGGCTTCAGATATTAGCCATTTTTATACAACTTGTAAAAATGACTTAGGAGGGGCTCTAGTAGGTGTGGAATTAGAAGCAACGCCTATGAACTATTTTTCATGGTCGGTAACTCTTCTTGGCGGTCTTTACGCTGATTTTATGAAAAAAACCAGTATTCTTTACGACTTTAACGATACC
>VGMA01000083.1 GCA_016866575.1 Chlamydiota bacterium | reverse complement strand
CCACTGACTGTAAAATTTGCTCCATCGACATGAATACTAACATAACTCTCCATGTACCCTTTCCAAGAAAAAGGGAAGCGTGAAGAAATCCATTCAGGAAGATAGGCTTGTAGGGTTTCGTTTAGCGCTCTAATCTCTAAAAGCTCTATATCGAAATGTTCTTTATCTAGGATTTTTGCATTTTGCAGCCTTACAAAACAGTCATCTCTATTTAGGCAGCAAACCGAACCTTTTTCTATGAGTAAACCTTGATCTATATTGTAAGAAAAAAGCATCGGGTCAATCGTTTTCAAAATATTTTCGCTGTTGACCTCTACTAGGCCTGAAAGATGAAAATCTTTGTATTCGATCTCTCCTTGAACATCAAAGATCCCTTTCATCGTGCTAAATTTTTCTACATCGATCTGCATTTTAGAAATCGGGAGGTGCAGCTTTTCCAAAGATGGGAAAAACTCCCCTTTTTCAACAAAAAGCTCTAATCCAGGATAGTAAACTTTTAGATCAGCAATACTAAAGCTCTCAGATCCTTTAGTAGCATCAAACAAAATCACCAGATCATCAAAAGCTGCACGGTCAACTTTGAAAACATTTCCCTCTTTTTTGACATGGAGAAAAGACTCCTTAAAAGGATATTTACCGATTTGGATATCTTTACCAATCAGCTGGATATCTAGATCATTTTGCGTTTGTAAAAAGTTTAATCTGACTCTGCCCTCTAAAAGAGCGCTTTTATCTTGCAGGGTTTTACTCAAGCTGCCAAGTTTAAAACCTACTTCTTGCATGAGTAAATCTAATGAAAACTGCAAAGAAGAGATTTTTAAGTCGTTTGTTAAAGTGCATTTACCGTTTTTGATGGGTTCATTGAGAAAATGGCTTTTTTCTTCATCAACAACAATATTCCATTCTTGATCAAAGCGGCCGTCTGCTTTTAGACGGATGATATCCATCATCTCGCTTTGAAGCCTTAGATCACAAAACATTTGATGCGAGTTTATAAAAAGCTCTTTGCCATAAAGCTGGTAGAGGTCATCAAAACGGCCGGTAATATCAAAAAATTGGATAGCTTGATCTTGGCTGTTGTAGCTAAATTCAAATCCAAAATCCTCAAGGCGAAGGTCATTATGCAAAAAAAGTGTTGCATGTGACAATCGGCAAGCCACATCCCAATCAAAAAACCACTTTTCATCCTCTTTTCTACAAGAGAAAACCACTTTGCGCGGCATAGACTCGATTCTCCCATCAAAAGGAAATTGCCAATCTTCACCAAAATGGGCCATGAGCTTTTGTAGCTGTAAGCTCGTAGATTCAATATGTTCTGCTTGAATCAAAAGACTTTCTAGACCTTCTGGATCAAAAACCGCCCTAGCCTGACCTAAAAGCTGAACACCTTCACTTTCAATCGATAGGTGTTGAAAATCGAGCATTTTTCCTTGAAAGTGGACATCGGCTGAGATCTCTTGAAGTTTAAGATCATAAAGAGCAATTTCTAATCGCGATCTTTCAATAGGGACAATACCTCTAAGCTCTAGATCACTAAAATCGTAAAAAAGCTCTGCTTCTTTTTCTAAAAATAGATCCAATTTGGGAGCGCTGAATCGTAAATTGTCTGGATCTATTTTGACATAGAGCGCTTCTTTATTAAACTCTGCTTCAAAAGCAATATCCCCTGTGATCTTCGCTCCTAAGGAAAAACAGTTTAAAAAGAAATTCATAGTGTCTTGAGATAGATGTTTTGCGCTAAGCCAGCCATCTAAAACACTATTTTGGTAAATAGTAAGCCAGCTTTTTCCTTTGGTATCGAAAATACCATCTTGTAGAGCGCATCCGAAGCTGATTTGTTCATCTAAATTTTCATGATCGCGTAAAAGAGTATGCCCAAGAACAGCCCAAAAACCCTCTTCTCTTTTGAGCTCAACGCTTGTTACCACATCTTCTACAAGGCTAAAGACAGGATGGCCAGAAATCAAAGATGCTATCCAGTCTGCTTTCATATGTGAACTAATAGCAATATCTGCTTCTTGAAAAGGGCCTTTTACAACAATTTCTGTCCAGGCCCCTAAAACATCTGCTGTCAATGTCGAAGGAAGAAATTTTCCTTTTTGCACACTCACATCTAGATCAATATCTCTTACATTTAACGAGCTTTTGCCCCTTCTTGCTAAAGCCACATCAGCTTTATGGATATTGATATTCATATCAGGCGAGCTAAAAGGATCTTTTTGGCGCATATCAAAGTCTGCTTTCAGATCACATTTTTGAAAAAAAGTGAGCACATCGAGCGATTTCCAATAAATTTGCAAATCTTGAGCTTCTAGTTTTTCAATAAAAAGATGACAAAGCTCACCTTTTTCAATAAAAGCGCCAACCTCTACACTGATTGTACCTTCACGGATATGAAAATCATTGATAGGATTGAATCCTAAACCGACTACGTGCTGAATGACACCTATTTGTTCTTTTGAAAGATCTTCTATCGCTACCTTTATTCCATATGCGCGATCCTCAGAAGCCGTAACACCAACACTCAGTTTTGTGATGTTTTCCTGCTTTTCATCCAGAAAAAGTTTTAAATCTAGATCTAAAGTATTAGGGTTAAGTATATTAGGAAAGCCTCTTAAAACGATGGGCGAAAAAATCCCTTTTTGGTCTAAATATCCTTGCAGATCAATCTCTGAATCTTTCAATAAGCTGAAATTGATAGGACCGCAAAGATCGCAGATGGCATACTCATTTTCTTCTTCTGGATCTTTATAATGGACAAAACCGCTGTGGATATAGGATCGGATTTCACAATTTCTGATAGAAAATCGTTTTTTCAACTCTTCTGTCTGTTTGCCTTTGGGATAATTGATCTCAATTTGCAAATCTTTCATCGAAGTTTCAATATGCTTATCTTGATTGAATGCCAAGACATCGTGGACTACAAGAGCTGCATCAATTTGGCTAATCACCTGGTTGTCATAAAACCCGACAAGGCTTCGCCCATCTATTTGCCCTTTTTTAGGCTCAGGCAGAAACGAAGGCAAATCGCCAAAATACTTTGCTAGAAGGTTTAGCCAGCTTAGATCTGCTTCCACAAAACACATGTCCATCACTTTTTCATGAGGATATGTGTAAAACTCTAAAGCCAAATCGCTATAATCCATTTCATCAGAAGAAGAAGAGACTACCAGCTTTCCGAGGCTTGCATTTTTTTGAGAGCTAAACCATGAAAAATAGGCCTCTATTTTTTCATTTTTCTCATTGATGAAAAT
The DNA here is from genome assembly GCA_016866575.1 of Chlamydiota bacterium. Classification (GTDB taxonomy): domain Bacteria; phylum Chlamydiota; class Chlamydiia; order Chlamydiales; family VGMA01; genus VGMA01. Next base: position 3,841 of record VGMA01000083.1, on the reverse strand, counting down.
GCCGCTTCCTTTGTTGATATCTACTTTCCACTTGTAGAGGAAATCTTCTACTAAAGATAAAAGTGAAAATGACTCTTTGCCTTTATTTTGATCAAGAAGGATCAAAGGCTCAGAAACGAGCATTTTGACAGAGGAATTTCTAATTGATATATCGACTCTTGGGATTTGTATTTCACAAGATCCTACTTTCGTTTCTAAGGAAATTCCGTAAAATGTAAGTTTTTGATCTCGCCATCCGATTTGGTCGTAAGAAAATGACCATCCCCCTTTTGTCGGGAAAATCACTCCTAGGTAACTTTCAGCAGAGTAACGGAAAATTTCATGACGAAACCCAAACGAAAAAATCGCTATTACTAGCGCTATAGCTAACCACCACTTCTTTTTCTCGTTTCGCTGCATCACACCCTCTAAATTCCACTATACGATCTCAAGGAGTTTTTGAGGTGCATTTTTTGCGCTAAATCAAGAAATAACGCGGTATGCTTCTTTTCGCAAAAGCCCAAATCGATCAGGAGGAAGAAGAATTGTATGAAACCTGATAAAATAAAGCCACCCCTCTTCTTCGGCTGAGTGATTTATTAACGAAGGGTTTTTGATCAAAGCTTCATTTACTTGTAGAACTTCTCCACTTGCTACTGCATAGATATCAATAGCTGCTTTAGTAGATTCAAGCACTACAGCCACTTCCCCTTTTTGCAAAATCTGCCCTACCTTGGGCAGATCGATAAAAACTATTTCGCCAATCTCTTTTTGTGCAAAATGGGATATGCCAACTTTTGCTAAGCTGCTGTCATCTTGGTGAAGCAAAATCCAGTCGTGTTCTTTTGTGTATAACATTACTCAAACCTCAATGTAGCCCATAGCGAGGGCGATTTTTCAATTTTCCAATATTTTGATGAGACATTGAAGTGCATACATGCACCCCCCATCTTGTGGATTTTATAAGAAAACCCAATTTTTTGGCACTCAAGAGGATCAAATCCAAATAAAGATCCCTCCCTGAAAGTGATATCCATCTTGTAACTTTTAGAAGATAAAGCAAGGTCAACATCAATGCTGCTTATTTCCACGTAAGGACGCTTATCATCTCCATGGAATTTTGTGATCTCATGGACCCTTTCTCCTTCAACTTCTTTAGGCAAAAAAACAAAGTGATGCCCATATTTGTGCATCACCGAGCAGTTCTTTATGTTTCTGGTATCGATCATAAGCTCTATCGCATCACCTTTATTAAAAGAAGGATAAAAGCTCTCGATAGCAGGATAACGGACATCAAAACTCACTTTCAAAGCCCCCTCATGGATCCCCACTTTGCAGCTTGCAAATGCTATTTCAGCAAGCAGCAAGGAAAAATCAGGAAGCTCTGTCAATTTTTTTTGCCTTTTTACCGGGATTTCCATCTCAAAAAAATCAGCAGGAAAAAACGGCGGCAAATCTTTCAATGTCATGATTCTACACTTTCTAAAGAATCAATGCTTACTAGCAGTTTTGCCATTAAACAGCGCTTTGCTTCATTCGCCAAGATCTCTTGACCTTGCACCATGTTTTTTTGCATTGCGTTTTCATCGACAATTTTTTCTCGCACCTGAAAGAAAAATGGGTTGGCATATTCTCTTAAAACAATATTTGACCATTCACCCTCTTGCATGTCGAATACTTCATGACCAATCAACGAGCTCTTTTGTTTTTGCAAACACTCTTCGTTTCTTCGCTCAAGGACAAATTGTTTGTTTAAAGGCGCTCTCTTTGAAAGCCCTTTTTCTTCACCATCCACTTGAACTTGACTTTCAAGCTCTTGCCCTTCCATAAGGCGGTGCTGCTCACTGATCAAATGGTGATAGAATCGATATTTAGCGCAAAGACTCTTAACTTCATCATCACTTTTACCTGTAAAGGAGACCCCTAGACGTGCGACCGCTTTTTTTACATTCTCAATCTCTGATGAGAGGGCAAAATCGCTTTCTTGGCTGAGCATTTCATCAAGCAATTTTCTTTTGTTTGCTTCATCAAATGTGACCACCTCTAAAGGACTTTTTTCCAAAACTTTGATGCTGTAGAAATGTTCTGAATCTTGAGAATACAGATCTATTTCTTCATCGGACTCAAGTCTTTTCAATAATTTTGCACTATCTTTGATTCCCTCTAAAGGGCTGTAGCTCCCCTTGAGATTTACAGCAATTTCTTTGACTTGTCTGTTTTTTGCATCTAACGCTTTTTGAAGTAAATCAAAGCGCTCTTCTACGATCATTCTTAAAGAGTGTCTATCTAACTCACTTCTTTCTGATGCGCCAAGAGATTCGATCTTTTCGTAGCGAGCTTCAATCTCTTTTACCCCTGAAAGCTTAGTGAAAATTTTTTCAAGCTTAACATAATTTTCACCTTCTAACTGCCAGTTCATCAATTCGCGAAGAGAAATTTTACTCTCCACATCACTTCTATTGATAGCGGCTACTTCAACTAAAAATCGTTTTTGCACAAGCTCAGGAGCTTTTTTCATCACCTCTTCAGCACTTGCAAAAACTGACGGAACACCTAGCGGATCTGTTTTACCTTTTGCGATAGACTTTGTATAGATCTCAAATTTTTCTAGATCTTCGTCTCCCTTTAACTCTAAAGAAGGTTGCATGGAGTAAAGATCGAGGTATACACTTCTACTAGCAAACTGATGGAACTGTTCGTAAAGAGTTTTATCGATAAAGACATTATGCCCTACATCGCTAAACATCCTTCTTGCTAATAAAACTTTTTGCCAAACGGCAACTGCACTTTTTTCATCCATTTGGAGCATCTGCAGCGAACGCTGAAAATATTTCACAAAATCATCTTGCTTGAGCCCCTCTTCACCACTGATCATCTTGAAGTTCTCTAGAGCAATTTTCATTAAAGAGGCTTTAGCTTCTTCTTTAGAGACCTTGTAGCCTTGCGTTTTTGCATAAACAGAAGCATGATGGATAAAATGGGCTAATGTATCAATGAATTCGCCGCCAAACCAATCTTCAGCTGTTTTTGCATAAAATAGAGCAAGATCGCCACTTTGGACATAAGGATCGATTGCTGCAATATGACGATATTGCTGCTGTAAATAAGAAAGTAGACGTCTTGAACTGCTCGGAGGAAACGCACACTGCCCCATGTATAAAGAGACAAGGCTATCGATTTTTTCCTTGTTTAGCATGCCGTCTTTTTCAAGCGGTAAAGATTGGAATTTCTTATAGTCTTCAAGAAGACTTGGCTTAAATTGCTTCCAAAGAGACTCTAGTGATAAGTAAGGGTTTTGTCCGTTGGCATAAGGACGATAAGCTGCAAATCTTTGGCTTCTTTCTTTCAATTCTTTTTCAAAGCGTGGGTAATAATGCTCAAGGAGCATTGTCCCTATACCCGTTTCAAAAATATCTTTTTTCAAAACACCATCGTTGAGCAAATTGACATAAACTCTTCCCTCTACAATAGGAGCATCAAGCGCATCTGTCTTTAAAAAAAAGCTCAGATCTTGGATTTCTTTGTGGTACATAAAGCTGCCATCAACAGATTTTCCGATCTTGTAATCTTTTTCTACAGTTACACCGCTATTAGCAGCGCCTTGAGTTCCAAAAAATGAGAACGTCAACACTACTGTCACAGTCACTACGATGAAAATCGCTTTTTGGTATTTGCGTAAAAGCTGGAGCATCGAACCCTTTCCCTTGTCTAATATAAATAGGTTCGAGGATAACAAAGAAAGTTCTTATAGACAAGCCACTTTTTACTCTAACTAGCCCCTGCTTTAACCCGCTAAAAACCAGGTAATAAAAAACCAGATTTTATTCTATAACACTCATTTTCATGGAGATGAAAAAATAAA
>VGMA01000082.1 GCA_016866575.1 Chlamydiota bacterium | reverse complement strand
AAAGCAAGCGCTCGATAGATCGATCCATCTCTACCTAAGTAAGGGATATGGGGGAAAAGTAAGGGTAAAAAGATCCCAAAGCTTAGAGAGAGTAGAATGATTGTTGAAGCGTAGCGTCCGCTAAAACGGGAAAGGAATTTTTCAAGTTTGGGTTTAGCGCTTTGGGCTTCTGTAATTAGTTGTATAATTCTAGCTAAAGTGGAATCAGAACTAGTTTTAGTAACACGAATTTTTAGTGTTCCATCTAAATTCAATGCACCGGCCTGCACTTCGCTACCCACTTCTTTACTCACAGGAATGCTTTCACCTGTCAAAAGCTTTAAATCGACAAATGATGAGCCGTCAATCACAAGTCCATCAAGAGGAACGACCTGACCTGCTTGGATAAGAAGAATAGTGTCTAGTGCTATTTCTCTAACAGATTTAGGAAAAGTCGTCTTTGAGTTTTCATCGTATACAAGCGCCATGGTAGGAGAAAGTTTATGTAAGCTATTGATCGCGCTTTTTGTCTTATGGGTTACGACATCTGCCATAGCTTCAGAAAGAGCAAAGAGAACAAGAAGAAGTCCTCCTTCAAGACCACTACCAATAGCAACAGATAAAAATGCTGCTAGTGTCATTAAAACATCGATATTGAGAGTAAGTTCGCTGAGATCTTCAATAGTTTTGATTAAAGCTGGTGTTCCTGAGAGAAAATAGACAAACGTTAGAAAAAACAAAGAGAGGTCATGGTTATAAATATGTGTGACAAAAGCGAAGAGAAGAAAAACGGCAGAACACAAAGACATCTTGAGTAAGAGATTTTTTGCCCAAGTTCTTGATGACCTTCGTAAAAAAGGGTTAGCAACATCTTCGCTGCCTGAGGCAAAATATTCATAAAGTGTGCTAACAGGATCGCTTAAGACCATAATTTAGTAAAAAAATAGGTGGTTGTACTTGTAAGAAATACGATAGCTAAATTCCAAATTACATGAGATAAGGAGTTTAAGCGCTCAATTTTTGTGACTATATAAGCAGAGATCAAAATGATAACGTAGGCTGCAATTACTACTCCGTAAAGAGGGGAAAGTAGATAGCCGATTAGCAAAGTGCAAATCGATAAAAAACAGCCTACAAAAGCTCCAAGGGCTTGTTTTAGTGGGTGATCGCAACTTTCTAAGCTGACGCCGAGCTCTTCTTCTAGCATTACAAGTAAAAGTTTATGGTCATCTGACATAAGCACATCAATGACACGCTCTAAAAGCTCACCTGTGAATCCTTTAGCGCGATAAAGAGCTGTAAGCTCTTCTCTTTCTTCTTCAGGATTGGATTCGATCTCTTTTTTTTCTTCATTCATGAGTCGATTGAGCCTGGATAATCTAGACCAGCCAATGGTAGCAGAGCGAGCAGATTTCCATAAAAGGTAGCCGAACAAAAAGCTGCCGAAGAAGATAAAGATTTCTTTTCTTGAGGTCAAAAGATCGAGCTCATGCACTACAATCCATAAAAGTAAAACAGCAATCGCCGTTTCTTTTAGTGCATCATTTGCAGAAGAAACATATCCTGGAGATTCTGTGCCATGATCTTCTTGAGAGGCTTCATGCCCTCTAAGTCTTGCTTCTTTTAAATGTTCAAGAACGTCTTTTTTATTGAAGTGAGATTTTTTATGCATATCTAATGAATTCTAATACAATTTCGACTTTTATTGATCTAAAATTAGCAATTTTTTTGAGTCTGTCTCTAGTTAAGTTAAAAGAAGTAGCTCTCTTAAAATGAGAAATACAGAAATGAGCAATTTATGAAAAGAAGGGAATATATTTGTATATGAAGACTGCCCATTAAAATAGGCAGTCTTTGCATTTCTTTATTTAATAGCGGAGGTAAAATGAGAGTCTTGCGGAATAAAGGAAAGTAGAGTTTCTCTTACATTTTCCCAGCCTAAAGAGTTGTTTTGTGCATGCTTTATGACTAATTCTCTCTCGTTTACTGTGCTCATTTTGTAAATAAAATGGTCTCCATCGATGCTAAGATCTTCTCTATGAGATCCCATCAAACCTAAATATGCTTCTTTTACTGATGAAGCAAAAGAGTTTGGAGCTAGAGGTTTTTCTGGTAATGAATTTGCGAATTTTTCATTATCTTCTTCTGGCACATAGTAGTAGATCTTTTGCTTTATCTTTGGTTTATTGCCGCCTGCAACTCTTTCGATATCTTCTTTTATAGCGCATGTTGCGATCTCTTCATCACCTAAAACTTGTACGCGGTCAGCTTCATGCCAAATCGAAGTAATTCGTAAAAGATACTCATCTTCATGTAAAGATTCAGTGGATGTGATTTTTTCAGAAAAAGCTTTTGATATCATCTGATCTTCTGCCGGAGCGCAGACTAAAGTAAGTTTACGTACGCGATGAGTATCCAAGGATAGAAGAGCAATTTTAGCAGCTTGAGTTCCTCCCATGCTGGTACCAACTAAATCGACTCTATCAAAACCCTCTTTTTGGAATAATTTCTCTAAATAAGGCCAAATGGTTAGAGCCCCTTTACTTCCCATATCCTTTCTTAAGCTGCCTGCGAGCGATTCCCATATGTTTGGCAAAAAAGAAGCAAAGGTTTGCATAGGTAAAAATAGAAGTTTTGATAAATAGGCATCGTGCTTATTCATATCTTCTGAGTTTTTTCCTGAAGTATTTTCTCGTTTTGTAGCTCCCATTGCTTTTAGGGGAATGAAGTAGCAGCCACCAGATGCTATCATGGGAAGCATGTACCCATATCCCTTTTTTTGCCGCACGACTCTTCCTTTAATAGAAACAGAATTATGTTCTGTAAAACCGCCGATTAAGCTTTTCATGAGAGTGTAGTCATAATCTCTTTGCGGCATATTGGGTCTTAGCTTAACGTGATGCTGTTCAACATAAAGACCTTTAATAATGCCTTCAAGATTTGCTCCTCTTCCTTGATCGGGAATATCTTTATCGAATTTATTGATGAACATTGTCGATAAAGAAAGAGGGGTCATAATGTCCCACAAGATGTCGTAATCTTGTTTTGTTAGTTCTTTAAAAGTTTTTCCCTCGAATTGCTTCTTGATTTGTTTAACTTCTTCTAAAGGTAGATAAAGAAAGGGGATATTATTGTCAGCATGCGTATTCAAATCATTGAAAATTTCTTGCATGTCTTTGATATGGACAAAAGCAGTGAGGGCAAAAAATGTTGCAAGCTGTTTAACAGTGATTGCTAAACCGTGCGCTAGTAAAAAACGGAAATCCATTTCCATCATCGAAAAAAGTCTTTGAGTTCTCTCTTTCCCAAAATGATTTTGTAAAAAATCAAGCGTTTGTATGTTTTCTTTGATGTTTTCAGAAGAATCTAAACTTTTTTGAAAAACCTGGGGGACGTATGACTGTAAAGCATTTACATTGACCGTAACTTGGAACTCGTCTTCATTGTCTATAATCACAACTCGGTGAAAGCTAGGTGTAATTCGGATAATTTCAGCAATGATATCGCTTTTGATCAAAAATGCGTTTTTTACATCTTTAGTTTGATTGGCGATTTTGAGTTTTTCGAAAAGACTTTGGATATAGAAATTGATCGCTTGAGTTTCTATTTGTTTTACGTAGCTAAATGTAAGTATGGAGGCCTCTTTGATTGCCTTTTTATGCCAAACGGATAGGACATCTTTTTCTAATGAAGAGCTACTTGTTTGAGAAGATAGATCAAAGGGAATGAATGGAGTAGGCAATAAGCTTGTAAAAGACCATTTAGGGGTAAGATTTTCGATGAGCTGATTGGTGATCTCTTGATTGATTGCGTATTCTTCTTTTGAGGTAAGCCAAAAAGGTGATATTGTCATAAAATAAAACTTTTGTTTTAAAAAGCAGCAAGTTTATCCTTTAGATGATAAAAATGTCAACCCAATGGTATATTAGCTTTTTTTTTGAGATAAATATGAGATTTCGATTTCCATTTTTTATCGCTTTCTTTTTGTTTGCCATAACATTACAAGCAAATACGTATTGTCCATTTTGTGATTCTCTTGTGTTAGAAAGACAAGCTTTTTATGAAGATGACCTCGTCTATGCACTCTATACCCATATGCCGATAACAGAGGGGCATTGTTTAGTCATTCCTAAACGGCATGTAGCGAATTTTGAAGAGCTTAATGATCAAGAATTGCAAAGAATCGGCCAGGCCATACAAAAAGTAGATGCAGCAGCAAAAAAAGTATTTTCTACAGGACCTTACCTTTTGCATCAAAAAAATGGCAAAGAGGTAGGGCAGTCAGTTTTTCATGTCCACTTCCACTATGTTCCAAGGAAAATTGGCCAATCATCTTTGATGGCTCTTTTATCCAAAGTTCTTATTGCACAGCTTAAAGGGCCTATTTCTCATCAAAAGATGAAAGAGGTGACTAGTAAATTGAAAGAAAATATCGAGAAATAATCTCGAAGCCTGGCTTCGAGATTATACTCTAAGAACTTCTATACCGCCTAGATAAGGTCGTAACCCTTTAGGGAGAATAATCGATCCATCTGGCTGTTGATTGTTTTCTAAAAGAGCTACCATCAAGCGGGATGTAGCAAGACCTGATCCGTTCAGTGTATGGACAAGATAAGGTTTTTCGCCCTCTTTTTTTGCTCTAGTTTTTGATCTTCTTGATTGGAAATCTGTACAATTGGAAACAGAAGAGACTTCATAGTAGCGATCTTGCCCTGGAAGCCAAACTTCGATGTCGACTGTTTTGGCTGCTGCAAAGGACATATCTCCAGTTACAAGGCACATATTTCTGTAATGAAGATCAAGTGTTTGCAACACTTCTTCTGCAGAATTGCACATAGCTTCAAAAATTTCAGAGCTTTGCTCAGGCGTAGTAAAGCAAAACATTTCTACTTTATTGAACTGGTGGATGCGGATTAGACCACGCTCTTTTGATCCCGCAGCTCCAGCTTCTCTTCTAAAGCAAGGTGTAACGCTGATATATTTAAGTGGCAATGATGCTTCGTCAAGAATTTCATCATAGTGGTAGCCATTGATGGAGACCTCAGCTGTAGGGATAAGATAGAGGTGGTAGTCTTCATCGCGGATCTTAAAAAGCTGCTTTTCAAATTTTGGCAGCTGCCCAGATGCTTCAATGATTTCCGGACGAACGAGCAAAGGAACATGAAGGGGAGTAAATCCATTTTTTACATGGATGTCAATCATGAGCCTTAGAAGCGCCCACTCTAAAAGCGCTCCTTTCCCTTTGTAAATAGGCCATCCACTACCAGAAATTTTGGCAGCTCTTGGGAAGTCGAATAGATCGTGAATTTCCCCTAGTTCAAGGTGGTTTTTTGTGGGGAAGGAGAATTCAGGTTTTTTCTTGTATTCCTTGATGCATACATTGTCTTTTGGGTCCAAAGAGACTTTGATACCATCTTCTGGTAAATTTGGAAGATGGAGCATCTGATTTTGATAGTCTAGTTCAAGCGTTTCAAGTTCGCTTGAAAGCGACCTAATGGCTTCTTTGATCTCATCGATATTTTGCATCAATGGAGCAGTGTCTTCGCCTTTGCGTTTTGCTTCCCCGATGAGTTTAGATTTAGCGTTGAGTGTCGCTTGGTGCGTTTCAAGAGTCGTCTTGAGTTCGCAAATTTTTTCGTAAAGTGCTACAGTCGGCAAGCAAGAATTTTCTGGATCTTTTGATCGCAGTTTCTTCTCTGCTGCCTGTGGATCTTTTTTGAGTGTCTTGATATCTAACATATCGCTATTGTTAACTATTTTTCCTTTTTACACAATAGTCTTGCTTGTGATACTATAAGCTTCATGAGATACCCAAAGCTTCAACAGCCATTGATTTTACGCTATCATCGCCTATTGGAGGCGTTCTCCAAGTCTGACGATGAACGCGATTTCTACCTAGATAGAGTAGAAGGATTTTTGATTTACCTTGATTTAGACAAAAATCAAAGTGATCTAGATGTCGCAGAAAAAGAGATCGAAGACAATGCTGAGCGCTATTCTGCAGTGCCGAAATTGACCTATTATGAAACAAAAAAGTTCATGGAAGGCTTCGTAAATGAAAAAGTTTACGATATCGACGCTAAAGAAAAGCTTCTTGATATCATTGGCGCTAAAGAAGCTAGAGAAAACTTTCTCGAGTTTATCTACGATCACCTATCTGAGCTAGACAAATGGCAGCAATACTACCATGAACGCTCTCGCGTTAGAATCATCGAATGGCTAAGACAGTGTGAAATATTTTTTGTATTTGAAGAAGATATCGAACTTTCAAAAAATGTAGTAGAACGACTCAAAGAGCATAAGTTTGATGCTAAGGTATCTAAAGAGTTGCAAAACGGTCGCGAAGCGCTAGTCATGAAAGCGAATACATACTATTCCAACGAAGCGCTCAATCCTAGACCAAAAAGAGGGCGTCCTCCTAAGCAAGTGGCTAAGGTGGAATTAGAACCTCAGTTGACAGATGACATTTATACTACAGTTCCCGCTTCGCTCCGCCATTTCTTATTCTGTCCGGAGTACTCAAGCAGCGCTGTTTCTTTCTCAGCTAAATTCGACAATGAAGCGCAGTTCCTTGCGAGCATGAAAGGAACTCCTAAAATGAAAATTGACACTAAGTTAGAAGTGCTTTCTCAACGACTTGAATCACTAAGACACATCTCTCAGCGCGTCAAAGATGTCGATGAGGTGCGATCTTATGAGCCATCAATACACAGAGCTATGCAGACAGCTATGGACGATAAAGAAGTCAGTACTGTCTCAGAAGGTGGAAGTAAAGTTGCTAAACTTTTTGAGGGTGCTTTACCTAAAAAGAGGGGAAGACCATCTAAAGGTGAAGAGCAACCAAGACCTAAGGTTAAGCAAGTAGCTCCAATTCAGTATAAAACGAATAAGAAGAAGTAAGCGTGCTAAAACAGTCTGTGTCGGTAGAATTTCTCGTAGGTGTTCTACGGGATGTTTTAAGAACTAGAGTTTTTGATGAAAAAGCTCTTTTGCTTGCCAAACAAAATCAAGGGGGCACCTTCCATCTTTCCTCAATGGGACACGAGATGGTAGGCGTTGTCGCTGCATCATTATTCACTAAAGGCAAAGATTGGGGTCTTCCATACTATAGAGATCGCGGTTTTGCAATTGGCATTGGTGCAAATGTCACCGACCT
>VGMA01000081.1 GCA_016866575.1 Chlamydiota bacterium | reverse complement strand
AAGACAGCATCGCTGATCAAGCAGAAGATGTAGCACAATTTCTTGTGATGCGAAGATTGAAAGCTCCGGCAACGCTTGAAAAACTCTTAAGAGATAGTGTGAATAAAAATATTGATGCATTTTGGGATGTTGTAAAAATTATCAACAAGTTAGATGCGCTAGAAGAAGCCTCCTTTGGCGGTGTAGAAGCAGAAAAAGTTCGCACCTTGACAAGCCAAATCGCTTTTAAAGAACATGAAGCGGATGTGATTAAAGGGGCATTTTTGAAAGAACTGTTCAATATAGCTGATGATCTTTCCACAGCTGAATTTTATCTTTGGAACTACCATATTGAACACATCAATAAGATTTCTCATCTTTCAGAAAAACTCGCAATGCGTATCGATACACTAGTAGCAATAAAGTCTTAGATGGCAATAGATTCAATCCTTATTTTTATCGTCCTCGTTGCAGGAATGTATATGCTTTGGAACATTGGGGCAAATGATGTCGCCAATGCCATGGGAACCTCGGTTGGTTCCAAAGCTTTAACACTCAAAAATGCCGTGATTATTGCTGCGATTTTAGAGTTTGTAGGCGCCTTTGTGTTAGGAGGAAACGTCACAGAAACGATCCAGAGCGGAATCGTCAACCCTAGCATGTTTGAAGGGCGAACAATGGTTTTTGTCCTAGGGATGATTTCAGCCCTATTGGCTACGGCGCTATGGCTGCAAGTAGCTACGTTTTTTCGCTGGCCGGTTTCTACTACGCATGCAATCGTCGGAGCGGTACTAGGATTTGGATCAGTTGTTGGAGGAATCCATGCTGTAGATTGGAGCTGTGTTGGATCTATTGCACTTAGCTGGGTTATATCTCCTGTATTTAGCGGCATTATCGCTTTTTTACTATTTACCTACGTTCAGCGCAAAGTGCTGTTTTCCCTATGCCCTGTCTCTTCTACAATCAAAATAGCCCCCTACATGTTAGCTGGGGTGTTGTTAACGGTTTTTATCAGCTTAGGTTCTAACGGGATCAAAAATTTAAGCCTTTCTCTATCTATGGGAACTGTGCTTTTGATTTCTTCTGTTATTGCTACAATAGGGTTTTTCGCAGCAAAAATATTTCTTGCCAAACCCTTTCGAGAAGGGATGGCAATCCATGTCTCTGAACTTCAAGGAGAGCAGCTTCACGCGATTTCTAAAGCAACAAAGCATTTAGCGCGCTTCAAGATGATTGGAGCTGAGCCTCATGCTAGTGAAGTAAATGCGATGATTATCAACCTTAAATCGATCGCTGATGAACTTAGAACAAGAAAAAAAGAAGAATCGCATATCTCCTTAGAGTATCAAATTGTAGAAAAAATCTTTGCCTATTTGCAAATTGTAAGTGCTTGCTGCGTTGCTTTTGCGCACGGCTCTAATGATGTTGCTAATGCTGTAGGTCCTGTGGCAGCTGTACTTGACATGATCAAAAATCCTGGCACACTTGGCCACTCATCTACTGTGCCTATATGGCTTTTAGGGCTTGGCGGCTTAGGGATAGTAGTAGGTCTTGCAACCTACGGCTGGAGAGTCATTGAAACAATTGGCGAAAAAATCACTATGCTTACCCCAACTCGGGGATTTTGCGCTGAGTTTGCGGCAGCTACATCCATCCTCATCGCTTCAAAAATGGGCTTACCTATTTCTACAACACAATGTGTTGTTGGAGCTGTTTTAGGAGTTGGCTTAGCAAAAGGTCTATCGGCGTTGAATTTAAAAGTGCTTAGAGATATTTTTATGTCTTGGGTACTCACCCTTCCTTGCAGTGCTATTACTGCCATTTTAGTTTATTATTTCCTTAACGCTCTTTTTGGTTCTTATTCCTTGGGCTAATATTTGCTGAAGAATAATCGCTGTTGGCGTATACTTACATCTACTGTATTTAGATTTAATCTTAGGCGTCACTACCTAAAATAAAAATATTCATTAGGAGAAAAATTTTTATGATTTCTGGCGATATCACACGTAACCAGACGTATAGTCAAAATTTACCAACAATTGAAAAAGAAAATAGCAGCCTAGACGATGCCTCTAGCGATAATTCAATAGAGTCTCCTACCGATACAAAAACTCAACAAACTGCTAAACGGCATATAAGGCATCCAAGTTTTCCTTCGCTAAGACTTCCTCGAAATACCACAATCTCCTTAGCTCAAGAGAAACGAATCGCTGAACTTTTTGCTAAAAAAGAGCGCCTGATACAAGAGCGAGAATCTCGAGAACAAGAAGCCCTATTTTCTAACACAAATTCTCTAGACCTTATCTTTGAAAAAGAAAGTAGCGCTTTTGAAAAAGATGATTCTACTAATACAGAAGAGCAAAAGCCAACTCAAACTAAATCTTTGAAAGATCGTATTGCACTTCAGCGAATACCTCATTCTATTGCAGAAGGAAGATTTACCCAGCGTCTGATGAATATGAGTTATTGCGTGCCAACTGAAGAGCTCCAAAAAGAGGGCATTAAGGCAATCAATAATCTTGATGGCACTTGCAAACATAAACATTACATCGATCCCGACATTTCAGATTGGAGTGAAAGCAAGATAACTAAACTCCATAATTGGCTTGGAAATGATTATGGATTCAATGTTCAGACGGCTGCAAAAGTGGTTTTGCTATCATCTTTCATTTTATCATTTGGCATTATTTATCTTTTGATGCTGATGACCTATGCGATTACTGACCTTTCTTCTATAGAGAATGGAAAGAAAATAGCGTCATAAAAAAAATAAAAAATGTTTACATGCTCTTCTTTTTTTGTTATGAGAAGAAGATATGGACATATCTTTAGACCAAAAAGTTAAATCCCTAGCGCAACAGATTAAACATTATCTGATTACGATGATGGGAAAAACATGTGAAGAAGCAAGCGATGAAGAATTTTACCGAGCGCTAAGCTGGGTTCTTCGAGAAGAAGTAATGATTCACTGGGCTGCTACTGCACATACGCACATGCAAAAAAAGTCAAGAAGGGTGTATTACTTCTCCATGGAGTGGCTACCTGGCAGGCTTTTAGTGAACAACATCACCAACATCGGGGCGATAGAACTTGTTAAACGCCTGTTGAAGTACATGGATCGCGATACTACAGCAATTATTAATGCTGAAAGAGATCCCGGACTTGGTAATGGCGGCCTTGGAAGACTTGCTGCATGTTTTTTAGATGCTCTAGCAACTCACGACTACCCTGCTATGGGTTACGGCCTTCGCTACCATTATGGGATTTTTGAACAAGAACTTTGGTCAGGAATCCAAATTGAACGACCAGACTGCTGGCTTCTTAATGAAGTACCTTGGGAGCTAAGAAAAGATTCTCATGCAGCGATTGTTCAATTTGGCGGAAGAATCATCACAAAGAAAAATCGGCACAATCAGGATGTAAACGCTCTTGTCGATTACGAAGAAATCAGAGCGCTTCCTTACGATCATCCGATCATTGGCTACAATCCTAAAGACAATTATTCTGCATTAACCCTCAGATTGTGGACGACAAAAGAGTCTCCGCTAAATTTCTTGCTGGCTCGCTTCAACGCCGGCGATTTAAGTGGCGCTGCTAAAAACTCTTCGTTAACTGATGTTCTCTATCCAAACGATAAATACTCGCTTGGTCTTTTTATGAGAATCAAGCAAGAATATCTACTTGTCTCAGCAGGTCTTCAAGATATCTTCAAACAATTCCATATGACGTTTGATGATATTTCAGAATTTGCAGACAAAATACGGATACAGATCAACGACACCCACCCTACATTGATTATTGCCGAACTTATGCGCATTTTGACGCATGTTCACGAAATCCACTGGGATGAAGCATGGGAAATCACAAAAACTGTCTGCAGCTTTACTAACCATACCATCTTGCGCGAATCACTTGAAGAGTGGGATCATCAACTTATGAGAGAGATCTTACCAAGACAAATGCGCATCATCGAAAAAATCAATTTCGACTTCTGCAATAGCATTCGCTCCAAATATCCTAATGATGAGCCTAGAGTGCGCAGAATGTCGATCATTGAAAATGAGCGTGTAAGGATGGCCCATTTGGGAATCGTAGGAAGTCATAAAGTCAATGGTGTTGCTGCACTGCACTCAGAGATCTTGAAAAAGTCTCTGTTTAAGGATTTCCATGAAATGTTCCCTGATGTTTTTACAAATGTCACTAACGGAGTAACACCTCGCCGCTGGCTACTTAAATGCAATCCTCGTTTAGCAGCCTTAATCACTGAATTGATAGGTGATCAGTGGGTAAGAGATCTTTCTGAGCTCAATAAACTGCATAACTTTGCTAAAGATCCGGTAATCCAACGAAGATTTATCGAAATCAAAGAGGAAAATAAAGAGCGTTTGATGAATGCTCTTTGTAAGTACAAAAAAGATCGCCACGGAGAAGATTTCGATTGCAAAGAGGAATTTTTTCTAGAAAAAGGGGTAATTTTTGATGTGCAGGTTAAGAGATTCCATGAGTATAAACGTCAGCTCATGAATGCTCTACATGCGATCATTTTATTCAATGAAATCAGAAAAAATCCTGATGCGCATAAAGTTAAAAGGCACATCATCTTTGGAGGCAAAGCCGCTCCAGGATATGAGATGGCAAAGCTAATCATCCGCTTGATCTACATGTTGTCAAGAAGGATCAACAAAGATCCGATAGTAGGTAAAAAACTCAAAGTGATTTTCATTGAAAATTACAATGTGTCAAAAGCAGAACTCATCATTCCAGCTGCCGATCTATCTGAGCAAATCTCCACTGCCGGCATGGAAGCATCAGGAACATCAAACATGAAGTTTGCTATGAATGGAGCTTTGACTATCGGAACAGAAGATGGTGCAAATATTGAAATGCGCGAAGCTGTCACTGACTCATGGTGGCCCTTCAAATTTGGCTTAACCTCTTCAGAAATCGATGAGTACCACAAAAATAACACCTACAATCCTGAGTTTTTGATTTCTCAAGACCCTGTACTTCAAGAAGTTATTCAGTGCTTAAAAGATGATACATTTGCTGAAAACGATGTAGAAAAAGAAGCGCTCCAAAAAATTTGCAGCTCTCTTTATATAGATCGCTACTTTGTTCTCAAAGATCTAATTAGCTATCGTGATACACATAGAAAAGCTGAGGCTCTTTACCAAGACCAAAGCCGCTGGGCAGAATATGCGATACACAATATCGCAAGCATGGGTAAATTCTCTGCTGATCGCTCAGTGCAAGAATATGCTAAAAACATATGGAAGATCGAGCCGTGCGCGATAGACAAAGAAGAGCTAAAAAGGGTAAGCAAAGACTTTTTAGAGAGCGATCGTTGTTTTATTGCATAAAACACTGATCAGGCACTGACCATTTTTTTGCTAGTTTTTCCAAAGAGCCATCTTTTCGCATCTCTTCAATTGTTTGATTGAATATGTGGATAAGATGGTCTTCTTTTTTTTCTAAATTCGCCATTCTGATTCCATCTCCTGTAATCTGCTTGCAGATCATCTTGAGCTGATCAAAATAGAGATTGTGCACAAAGCTTGCTAAAGGAATCACTGGCACTAAAGCTGCTTTAGCCTTTTCACGGATCACATCTTCTAGACAATCGTTCAAATTGTTATAAAATTGGAGCTCAATCTCAGGATACTTAGACATATAATCGAGCATGCTAGAGCCTTTATAGACTTGTAGAATTTGCCCAGAAAGCTCTTCTAGTGAATCGATATCGCTACCTTTTTGGACTACAAGCACGGCACCTGTATAGATGAAAGGAGCGGAAAATCTGTACTTTTTTTCATTGATAATCGTTGGCTTCATCGTTGTGAGTATCGCATCATAGCGATCTACATCAAGACCATCTAAAAGATTGTCCCAGCTCATGACAACTCGCTCAATGCGAATATGTTTTCTTGCTTGCATTTCTTTTAGTATATCATTAGTAAAAGCAAACAAATTCGGCTCTTTATTAGAGGTGTCTAAAGGAAACCAACTGGGATCTACACCGACACGATACGTTTTTGGTCTAATCGCATCACACCCTGTCAAAGCGATAAGAAGAAAAAATGAAAGAAGATAGTGTAACATATGCCCTTTTGGTTTCCACCAATATACACTATCTAGGAAATTTTTTCACCTTTCTTAGACTAAAAGTACCCCTCACTATTTTCTAAGCTCTACACCTTCAATAGATCAAATAAATAAAGAAGAAATAACTTCACAGATTTTTGGAATTCATTTGTGTATAAACGATTTTATCGTTAAGGTCGCGCTAGGAGGGCAAAATATGGAAAAGAGCTTCATTCCCCACAGGGATTTACTCGATGATGTTTCGATCTCTTTAATTCCCATAAAGTTACAACTTCCGGAGGTAAGCTGTCTTCTTAAATGGCTTACATCCATTCACCAAAATGAACAAAGCGGCGTTACCCATCCTACAGAATGGATTGCTTCAATCAATCCTGAATGGACTTTTTTATTTGAAGAAAAACTTCAAGGACTGATTTTGCTTCAGCACTTCATCAACGATATGGAGCAGCCTTTAACAAGATTGATTGAGGGATTAGCAGATTTTGCTCCATTCAAAGAACTTCAGAGCGCTATCTACAATTTACAACAAAGCTACTCAGATATCCCTTACATAGAAACAGAAATTGCCCTGCTATCTAGCGGATGCAACTTATTTGAACAAAAAGAACTGGTACCTACCCTTCTTTACTATAGTGATAAAGTGACAACTTTTGTCCTAAAAGTAAAGCATCTCAATGAGTGCTTACTTTACTCGCTTGTTGATGCTACTTCTCATTCGATTTTTTCAGAAGAAGGCCCTTTTTATTTTCCTGAGCTCCTTTTAGAGTAGAAAATAGAAGGATTATTTGAGAGTTTTGACTAACGATGAAAGCCTTGATGAAAGGCTTTCTAGCATATGTCGATATTTTGGATCGATATCTGTCTGCTCTAAAAGAGCAACTTTTTGGCTAATTTCTAGTAAAAGCTTTTTCTCTACACTTTCTTGACGGCGTTTATCTTCTTTATTGATAGGAAGATGCACTTGAATTTTATCGATGAGTTCTTTTTGCTTTTCTCCATCGTATTTATGGATAAGCTCTTCTTTGATATCTTGAGGAGCTTGTCTTGAAGCTAGAATATAGCTAGCTTTCATCGG
>VGMA01000080.1 GCA_016866575.1 Chlamydiota bacterium | reverse complement strand
TTTCGATCTGTATAAGAGGTGGCTGTATTAAATCACACGATTCAAAAGCTTTTAAAGCAGCGGAGCTATTTTTCGTTATTTCTTCAATAGAGATCGATTTTTGAGAGGATAAGATCTTTTCTTGCCAATTTTTTTGAAAAAATACCTTATCAAAAAACATCTCGATAGCTGAAAGAGAGTCAACAGGACGCTTTTTTTCATCGATGATTTCTAAGTAAGGGATGTATAAGCGCCTTTTGGCTCTAGTGAATGCAACATAAAGAAGGCGCATTTTTTCTTCATCTTTGTCTAAAGAGGGCTCTTCTTCTTTTTGTCTAGATGCAAGGCCTAATGAAAAAACTACATCGAATTCAAGCCCTTTTGAAGCATGTACTGTCATGATTTGTACACACTCACCATCTTTGAGGGTGCGTTTTTTAACATTAGGATCGCTATCGCTACTTTTTGCTTTTATCGAATCCATCCATTTTAAAAGTGTATGAGATGAACTGCCTTGCTCTAAAGCAAGTTCGCTAAGGTGCATCAGATCTTCATAATCTTCTAAATCACATGTCAAAATCCACTCTTCTAGGATTTGCCAGCTGATGGTTTCATGCTTTTTAATGAAATTGTAAAATAAAACAAAAGCTTTTGTATCTGTAATTAAGC
This sequence comes from Chlamydiota bacterium, assembly GCA_016866575.1. GTDB lineage: Bacteria > Chlamydiota > Chlamydiia > Chlamydiales > VGMA01 > VGMA01. Next base: position 6,820 of record VGMA01000080.1, on the reverse strand, counting down.
CAGAGTTTTTGGTGACGCAAGCGATATTGAGTGTCTGAAGATAAGAAGAAAGTCTTTTCCCTTGGAAGCGATCTTTTACTAAAATAGCAATCGAACTAAAAGGAAGATTTAGAGAGAGTATTTCATTTGCAATATTGGGAAATAGGATCTCTAATTCTACAGATTCACTCGGCCACTTACGAGAACTTTTTTTCTCACATTTTGCATGAAGGATATGGATAGCTCCTTTTCCATCTTCTATTAAAGGTTTTTCATACCCTTCTTTGCCGCTTACAGGAATGTATGCAATCTTATCGCCAAGCCACTTTGACTCGTTATCAAAAAGAAAGTTAAGAGCTTCTAAAAGTGTTGGATGAGAGCGGTAGTTTGTAGAAAGTACATAGGGAGAAAAGAAATTTCTAGCGTGAACAAACGTGTGAATATCTGCATTTCTAAAGGCATAAATAGATTGTTTAGGATCTCCTACGAAACACAAAAAAGGTAGAGGGTTTTCTACAAATAACTTAAAGAAAATTTCCCACTGCAGAGGATCGGTATCTTGAAATTCATCGATGATAGCAGCTTGGAATCTATTTCTTACTTTATGTACAAAATTAGGATTTTTAAGAGATGATTGCATGATGGTTAAAAATTCATCAGGAGAAAGGCGCACATGTTTTGCTGCGTAGCTAGCTAATTTGGAAAGGGTTTCATCTGAATTTTTTTTCATTTGCTCATCAAATTCTTCTTTAGAGAGATTCGACCCTTCTTGTAGCCATCTTTGTTCAAAATTAGCCCCTTCTATTTTTTTGACCCCTTTAAGAGATCTGCAGATGGAGTAGATATCTCTTTGATGTTTTTGCAAAAGTGCAAAAATTTCATTAGGGCTAAACTCTTTGTAAGGCTCAAGGGAGCGAAACACATCTAAAAGATTTTCGATATCCTCTTCCTCTTCTAGCGGGCTAAGAGATACCTTTGCTTCAAAAGCGTTTGAAGATAGCATCTTCATGCAAAAAGAGTGGATGGTGTAGATCGGAGCCTCTTCGATAAGAGCTTTGGCTCTTTCTAAGCGAAGAAACGTAGTTTCATCTCCAAACAGTGATTGTAAATAATCTGGCGCATCAAGAGATTCTTCTTTCCACATTCTCAGACTTTCTTGAATTTTGGCGTAGATTCTTTGTCGAAGCTCTCTTGTTGCAGCTTTCGTGAAAGTCACCACAAGAATTTGATCTAGACTCATCACAGGTTCTGTGATCAAAAGCCGCACAACCATGTGTTCGATTGTAAACGTTTTTCCGGTTCCGGCAGAAGCCTCAAGGAAAAACTGACCTCGCATTGGAGAGTTTCTATCTAGGACGCGATAGATTTCGTTCATTTGAGTCCTTGGTAGTGTTCATTCACAATTGTTTGAAATTTTGAAATATTCTCTTTCATGCCATAAACTTGGATGTATGGATCATCAGAGGTCAACACCTCTTGCTCCCATTTTTTTTCATCATGAATTACCCTGTGCCAGTCAGACCTAAATGGGCAAGGATCGAAGAGATTCAATGTAGCGTAATCTAGAAGAGAAGAGAGTTTTTTTTCTGGGTCGTCTAAGATGATTTCCCTTTTTTTCTCCTCTTCTGTGAACAAAACAAAGCTTGGTTTTTCTATTAGATTTAAAAGCAGCAGATAAGGATAGAGCTTGATGAGCTCTTTTTTTGTATCTTTGCCGAAATTGACGTAAGAAAGGGGCAATGTACCTATGATTTCATACTGATCACCAATTTTTAAGGGGGGCATCACCGTATGATTTTTGGAGTGTATAAAACTTTTTTTGCAATCAGGGTGAAAAGTGATTTTTTTACAATTTTTTCGATCCCAAGAGTGATCGTGTAAAAACTCTTCTGCTTCTATCAAATCCTTTTTCAGTTCATCAATCGCAATTTTTTTGAATAATGGATTTTGGATTGTACTTCTTTGATCAAATTCTCTTAAAACCTCCTCAGCACTCTTTTTTTCGAGTTTTTTTCTAAAGCTGCTTCTATTGAGATAAGAAAAAGCAAACTCCTCATCTTCATTTGCTGTTTTTAGATATACGCCGCAGCTTTTATTGGCATAAAAACGTGTCGGCTCATGTAGATTTGCTAAATCTTTGATGTTCCATCTTTTAAGAGCCTCTTTCAAGATGCTCTGAGGTTTGATTTCTTCTTTTTTCTGAAAACGCTCTGCCAGCTTGTATTCTTTTTGTGAATAAGAGGGATATTCAGCCTTTTTTGAAAAATAGTAGGGGTGGAAGCTTGAGCCAAAATGGTGAAAAATTTCTAGATCACCTGTGTAATCGATGAGCTCTTGTACGTTTAAAGAGCTTATAAGCGTTTTGCCATCATCTGGGTGGATGTTTTGATAGCTGATCGTTAAAGACTCAGAAGGAGTTAAAAGAGCTGTCAAAAAAGCGTAGCGATCTTTGTCAGCAACAGAGGGCTCATAATAGTAGCCTTTTTTAGAGGAGAGTTCGTTGATCGGATTTTCCATATATTTTGCCGGAAAACACTCTTCATCCATCCCAAGTAAAAACAGATGCTTTACAGGGATGATAGATCCTTCTCCAAGATTGCTAAAAATGAGACCGGGATTTTTAGAAGAGCGGTAGGTATAAGATAGCGCTTGAAAAAACTCTTCGATGTAGGGCTTTAAAAAAGAAAAAGGGAATTTCTTATCTTGAAAAAAGAGGGTGGTTAGCTCCCCTAAATAGCTAGAAATCGATTGATCATCTATTTCTAAAAAATTCTCAATAAATGAGCGTAAAAATAAGATCCATTCCTCTAGGGTCTGTTCCTTATATTTCAAAGTATTTAGAGCATCTAGACAAGCTTCATAGAGAGTAATGAACGTTTCTAGCAATGGCGTTTCTGATATCTCCACGGTTTTTTCTTCAAAAGGGAGAGCTAAACTCATGATCACTTGATCTACGCCAATGGTGTGCCAGTCTTTAAATCTGTCGATTTGCTTTACATTCAGAGAAAACTTTTCGCAAAAGCTTGAGGTGTAAAAGATTTCAAAAGGATCTTTAGCAAAAAGGGCGGTTTGCAAGTCTTTATTGGGTATCGAGGAGGGCAGGTCAGAGACGACAAAGTCATGTAAAATGCTCTCTTTACTTTCAAAAACCATCTGGATGTGGCTAAAATATTCTTTGATGCTCGGTGCATAAATCCGTATTTCATCAAATTTCAAAGAGGGGTCTTTATGAAATAAAGAGAGGATGTTGTTATATAAAACCTCTATCTCTCTTCTCTTGGTTGCCGTAGCGTGTATGCTGATATTGCTTGGCATATCTTTGTGGTTTTCAAAGTAGAGCAAATCATTTTGTATTCTTAGCCCCTCTTCATAACTTTCAAACGTTTCGATCCCTTGATCGACAAGGTCGGTAAAAAGATCGACAGAATATTTGATGGAATTGGCTAAAAGAGGGTTTCTATCTCTTGCATAAAGATCAAATTCATCACACTCTTTTTGGGGTGCATTCTTCTTTTGGAATGTTTTTTGAAGGTATACGCGCTGTCTATCGCTGCAAAGATCGCCCCAGTAGTACTGCGTTGGCGAGAGCATATAGTAGTATAGATCTGCATCAAGCTGCTCTAAAATTCTTTTGGCGCCTTCCGGGATATGGGCGATGCGAAAGAAGTGGATTTCGCAAGAAGGGATTGATATTGTTTGCAGCCTTTTTTTCCATAAAATCTTTTGCCATCGGCTCATTTGATCGAGCACATCTAGACCATATAGCTCGTATGAACGAAATGTCCTTGCTAAAGAAGAGGCGAGGGGGGGGATCTTTTTTTGATCGTTATCGATGTAGCGCTTTACTTCACAAAATTCCTCGTCATTTAGGTGCTCGTTGATTAAATACTCAATTTCTAAAGCAATTAAAGTTTCTTTTTCAAACTTCAATAATTCGTTTAAAGTAAAAAATTGGAGCCCTATTACCGCTTTTTTTCTAGATAAAAAACTCTTTAAAATCGCTTCTTTGTCTCTTTTATGGGGCAAGACAATGAACCTTTTTCTCAAGGGGGGCTTGGTTTTGTCAAAAAGGGTCTCCTCTAGACCTAAAAGCAGGCGGGAGGAAGAGTTGCTCAAAAACACGTACTTCATTACACTCTAGGTATGGTATTACAGCAAACACTAAGGTCGATCCCCCATCGATCGCTCAGCTTAAACAGGGGAAGTGGTCGCATTAGCAAGCACGGGCTCAATTTCCTTAACGGTGCCCAGTTTCTTGGCGCAATGAATGACAACTTATTCAAATTCCTTAATATTTATCTTTTGATCGACTACTACGGAGCTGCATCTTCAGCCGATGTATTGCTTTTAGTAGGAATATCCTACGTTGCCCCGTTTTTGCTTTTCTCATCGGCAGCCGGTATTTTAGCAGATCGCTTCAGCAAACAAAAGTTTATTGTTTTATTGAAGATCGTAGAGATCATCATTATTGGAGCGAGCTTTTTTGTGTTCAACGCAAAAGCTCCTTTAGGTTGCTATAGCCTTGTTTTTTTATTATCCCTCCATTCAGCCCTCATGGGGCCTCCTAAGTATAGCATCATCCCTGAGCTTGTGAAAGAAGATGCGATATCTAAAGCGAATGGACTGATTACTTCATCTACGTACCTTGCGATCATCGTAGGGACATTTTTGGCTTCATTTTTAGCCCAAATATCAGGAAAGAATTTCATTTTTTGCACCACTTTCTGCTTTATCGCCGCGGTGCTTGGCCTGGTATTTGCTTTGTATATACCTCATACAGAGCCTAAAAGAACGCAAAGAAAAATGCGCGCTAACTTTATTTTAGAGACCCATAAAACATTAAAGATTTGCCGCAAAACACCTTTTTTAACTCTAGCTGTCTATGGATCAGCGTTCTTCTTGTTTCTTGGAGCTTTTTTCCAGCTCAATGTGATCCCTTTTGCAATAGAAAATTTAGGGCTTACTGAAATAGGAGGGGGGTATTTGTTTTTAGCCATAGCAATAGGAATTGCTGTTGGCTCAGTGATAGCGGGCAAAATGTCCAAAAAAGGGGTTCAGTTAGGACTTTCTTGTATAGCCTCGTTAGGCCTAGCAGCCATTTTATTCTTTTTACCTTGGATAAGCTCAACCTTTGTTGCAGCAATCGCTTTAGCGCTACTCGGCATTTTTGGCGGCCTTTATATCATTCCATTTGAATCTTACATGCAGACCATCAGCTCTTCTGATACAAGAGGACAGGTGATAGCCGCTGAGAACGTTCTAAGTTTTCTTGGAGTTCTTTTAGCTCCGCTATGCCTATTTTTCTTTAGCAAAGTGCTTGGAGTCTCTGCCGCTTTTGGGTTTGCTGTTATCGGAGCTTTGACATTGGTCATCAGTTCAATGATCATCTTGAGGATGAGTGGTGTTTGCGCGCAGTATTTTTCAAGAACATGCTTGCAGCCATTTTTCCAAATGCACCTTATCCGCTCACCTTTCCACTTTAAAGACGCAAAAGTAGCCCTTTGGGCAACTCAGTTGAAGAAAAAAGAGGTAGCCCTTCTTTTAGGAGAGAGCTCATCGATCCATGTGTTTGTCGTTAAAGAGCGCCACCAAGCAAAAGATCGATGGTTAAACCGCCTTTCAAATATCGATTTTCTCTATTTTAGAGAAAATTCAGAAGCGGAAATGGCAAGTGTTGTAGAAAAAGCCTTGGCATTGCAAAAACAGCCGCTTTTACTCTTTAGCTCAAAAGCAGCTCTCATACATTTCCAACAAAGTGCATACTACCATTTGCTAAAAGAAGAATATGGCTATCAGTTCCGCCATGTGTCTATTAAGCACACAAGCCACTTTAAGCCCTCTTTGCTTCAGTTTTGGAAAAGAACACAGATTACCTTCTTGTTTGAGAATAAACAGTTCTTATCCTCTCCATTAGCTAAAGAAACTCCTGTCGGAGCCCTTTAGAGCATTCTTAGAATCAAAGCAGACCTATACGGGTCTGCTTTGATTTACACTACCTTCTATTGTAAAAAGAAAAAACATCACTTCTACAATTTTTATCACTTCCGGTATCAGCTATATTTGCTCAAAATCGGACTTATCAAAAAAGAAGCAGTAAAATGAGAATTTGGGGTCAGTAATCTTTAAAAAAGAATGGTTTCTTAATACATTGACTTTTTTAAAAAATTTTGAAAAACTCAATATGATTAAAAGAAATTTTATTTATTTCAGGATCAAAAGTATTCGTTAAAAATAAATAGGATCAAAAAAGATATCTAATCTAGGCTGTTATCACAATGGCCGTGAGGGCATTTCATATTATGACATCTTTGAGCATATAGGAAATGGTGAAAGGGGATCAGCTTGTAGAGATATTATGGAAAAAGAAAAAATTAGAGAGATGGCATCTGAGGTTATAATAAAGCTATTTTTCGTTTTAGAAATGATTGGGAAAGAGCTAATAAAGGAATAATATGATGGATACAGCAGAGTATTTATTAAATCTTTTTGCTCCCCTTTTCGAAGGCGCTATTTGTTTAGAATTTGGGATCAGCGGCTTTCAGAAAAGAAAGTTTTCTTGGAAATTTTTCTGTTATTTCTTCGTTATTTTATTTGGAATTAGAGGATTTGTTTATTCTTTTTTTAAATGAGTAATTGGAATGAATTAATTAAGGAATTGGCAATAGATGAATGAGCTAGTATTAGCAGTAGTCATATCAAGTTTATGGTTTTTCGTCCTTACTTTGATGTTCGGAAATTTTTTTGGAGATATGGCTACTATGTTCCAAAAGCCGATGACAAAAACAAGAAGGTACATAACTTCTACAAGTTTTTTGTTGGCTCTATTTTTCTATTTTAGGCT
>VGMA01000079.1 GCA_016866575.1 Chlamydiota bacterium | reverse complement strand
GATCACTCCAGTGAAGGGCTGAGTTGTATCTTCTACAGAAAAAATGGCATCGTTATGGACAATGAGACCAGTATCGCCGATTTGTCCACCCATTTCAGCGTAAAAGGATGTTTTATCTAATATGATTAAAGCGCTTTCACCTTCGCTGATTCTTTCTACACTATTTACTCCTTGGAAGATTCCTGTAATGGATCCTTCAGTCTCTAAAGTGTCATAGCCCACAAAGCTCGATGTTCCATGCTTTTTGACAAACCCTTCAAATAAGTTCACTTTTGCTTCTTGTGAGAGCTCTTTTTGTGAAGCGCGCGAGCGCTCTTTCGCTTCTTCTTCAAGAAGATTGAAGGCTTCTAAATTCACATTGAGGCCGTTATCTTTTGCGATGAGTAAAAGCTCATCGAGGGGAAATCCATAGGTGTCTTTGAGGCGAAAGGCTTCTTGACCGCTGATTTGCTTGGATTCACTCTTTTTGGAGTTGTCGATGATGGTCTGTAAGATGTTGCCGCCGCGTGAAAGGGTCTTGATGAAGTTTTCTTCTTCTACATAGAGGATCTCTTTGATTTTATCTTTAGCAGAGATCAATTCGGGGAAATCTTCTCCCATTAAAGAGAATAGGCGGTCTGCAACTTGTCCAAGGAAAGGTTTTTGCAGGCCAAGCGTTCTACCGTAGCGAACAGCGCGGCGCAATATTTTTCTTAATACATAGCCTCTTTCTACGTTGCCCGGCTGCGCGCCGTCTGCGATAGCAAACGAAAGTGAGCGGATGTGGTCTGCAACAACGTGAAATGCGGGATCTGATTTGTAGGTTTTTCCTGAAATGTTTTCTACTTGAGCGATCAAAGAGCGAAGGATGTCTGTTTGAAATACATCATTGACCCCAAGTTTTAAAGAAACAAGTCTTTCCAGCCCCATACCGGTGTCGATATTTTGTTTAGGAAGAGGAGCCATTTTTCCGCTAAAGTCGCGGTTAAACTGCATGAACACGAGGTTCCAAAATTCAAAGAAGCGCTCACCATCGACATCGTTTAAAGGGGATGTGGCATTTCCAAATAGATCACCTCTGTCATAAAGAAGTTCAGAGCAAGGACCGCACGGCCCTGTATCTCCCATAGCCCAGAAATTGTCTTTTTCACCAAGGCGTACAATCCTTTTTTCAGGAACCCACTGTTTCCATAATTCATACGCTTCGTCATCTTTTTCAAAAACCGTTACCCAAATTTTACTCTCTTCAAGTTCTAAAACACGTGTTGAAAGCTCCCAGGCATAGGCGATCGCTTCTTTTTTGAAATAATCACCAAAAGAGAAGTTTCCAAGCATTTCAAAAAAGGTCAAATGTCTTGAGGTGAAACCTACGTTGTCGAGGTCGTTATGTTTACCTCCGACGCGAACGCATTTTTGGGTAGTTGATGCTCTTGTGTAAGGCATCACAGCTTGTCCAAGAAAAATTTTCTTGAATTGGTTCATCCCTGCATTGGTAAATAAGATGCTAGGGTCGTCATGAGGAACAACGGGCGAAGAAGGAACAATGGTGTGCCCTTTTTCGCGAAAAAAATGGAGAAATTTTCTTCTGAGCTCTTGGGATTGCATACTTTTCCTTGATAGGTGAAGAATAAAAATATAGAATGTGGAGATCAATTGCAAGAGGGAATTAGTGAATTTGACCGCAAAAATTGCATCTCTTGGTCTTTTTCCTCTTGTACCCTTTTTTTACAAAAACATCTCAATTCAAAGCAACTAACGGATGAATTCATGGACAAAGAAATTTTAAAACAAGTCGCTAACACCGTGCGCGGATTATCTATAGATGGGGTTCAAAAGGCAAATTCTGGCCACCCGGGGCTTCCTATGGGATGTGCTTCTTTGGGGGCATACCTTTATGGAGAGCATCTTCGCTACAACAGCAAAGATCCATCATGGATCAATCGCGACATTATGGTTTTGTCAGCAGGACACGGATCGATGTGGCTCTATTCTTTGCTCCACCTATCTGGATACAACGTCAGCTTAGATGATTTGATGCAGTTTCGTCAGCTCAATTCCAAGACGCCGGGACACCCAGAAAAACTTGATACAGAAGGGGTTGAGGTAACAACAGGACCTCTTGGCCAAGGGGTTGCAAATGCGGTGGGTTTTGCTTTGGCCTACAGCATGCTAGCTAAAAAGTTCAATAGACCTGGATATGAGATCTTCAATAACAAAGTGTATGCACTAGCAGGCGATGGCTGCTTAATGGAAGGGGTCTCTAATGAAGCATGCGCGCTTGCAGGGCACTTAGAGCTAAAAAACTTAGTCTTATTTTATGACAGAAACTGGGTGACGCTTGATGACTTTTATAAAGCTTCAGCATCTGAAAATGTAGCGATGCGCTACCAGGCAATGGGCTGGGAAGTATGTGAGATTTCACAGTTCAATAATTTTGATGAAATCCACAGCACGCTCACTAAGCTTAAAGGCTATCAAGCAAAGCCGATACTTTGCATCTACGACTCTACCATCGGCTACGGATCGCCGAATAAGCAAGGGACCAACAAATCGCACGGATCACCGCTTGGGCCTGATGAAGTCAAATTGGCCAAAGAGTACCTTGGCATCCCACTAGAGCCTCCATTTTATGTGCCGGATGAGGTGAAAAAATTCTTTAAAAATAGAGGGGAAAAACTCTCAGTTGATTACCATAAATGGCAAGATCAGTTCAATGACTGGAAAAAACAGTATCCTGAGCTTGCAAAAGAGCTTGAAGCGATGCATAAACAAGAAGTGCCGACAGCGCTAGTTGATGCTCTAGAACAGATGGCTATCAAAACGCCATGTGCAGGAAGAGCTGCATCTCACGACGTAATTCAAGTTCTTGCTAAACACATCCCTTCGTTTTTGACAGGTTCTGCTGATTTATCAGAGTCTGATAAAACCCATTTGAGTGATTATCCAACGGTCACACACGATAGCATGGAAGGAAGAAATATCAAGTTTGGTGTTAGAGAGCATGGCATGGCAGCGATTGCAAACGGCATGGCAGCTACAGGATTTTTCCAGCCAACGATTGGGACATTCTTTTGCTTTTCAGACTACATGCGGCCGGCAGTGCGCTTAGCAGCCCTTTCACATTTACCGGTAAGATTTGTTTGGACGCACGATTCTATCGGACTTGGAGAAGATGGCCCTACGCACCAGGCGGTAGAGCAGCTAGCATCACTAAGAGCGATGCCAAACTTTTATCTTTTTAGACCAGGAGATGAAAAAGAGGTGCGCCATGCATGGAGATATGCAGTAGGGCATAGAACAGCTCCAGTAGGTATGGTTCTTTCTCGTCAGAACATGCCAAAAATCGCTCTTTGCACAAAGTCCTATGAAGAGGGAGTTTCAAGAGGCGCTTATGTTCTTTTAGAAGAAAAGAAAGATTGCCCAATAGATTTTACTTTGTTTGCCACAGGTACAGAGCTGAGCTTAGCAGTGGATGTTGCAGAAAAACTCAAAAGCATGCACAAAAATGTCCGAGTGGTTTCTGTTCCTTGCTTTAGACTCTTCCATGAGCAGCCGCAAAGCTATAAGCAAAAAGTGATCGGGGGTAATCTTGGAGTAAGAGCTGCAATCGAAGCAGGCTCCTCATTCGGCTGGGCAGAGTTTGTTGGTCTAGATGGCCATTATTTCACTGTCGATACGTTTGGTAAATCGGCTCCATTAAAAGATGTGTATAATCACTTTGGTCTTACTGTAGAAAATATCGTCAATCAATTAACTAAATCGAGATCGTGCACATGTTAATTGATGCTCTTAAAGGACAAAATTTTAGTGGTCGTCCTCCTGTTTGGCTCATGCGCCAAGCAGGAAGGTATCTTCCGGAGTTTAGAGCAGTGCGTGCTAAGCATTCTTTTTGGGAGTGTGTTTTCACTCCCTCGATTGCTACAGAAATCACCTTGATGCCTGAAAATCTCATCGGGATCGATGCACTCATTTTGTTTGCTGATATTCTAGTGATCTTTGAAAAGTTTCGCGGCAAGGTGGTCTTTCCCGGCGGAAAGCCTTACGTTGAGTGCTCGATGGAAGAAGAAGTTGGTGTTGATGTTTTTGAGCCGATCTTTGAGACCATACGAAGAGTAAAAAAACAAAGCAATTTGCCTTTAATTGGTTTTGCAGGCGGTCCTTACACGACACTTACGTATCTAACAAAAGAGCCGACCAAAAAGATGCTCGAACAAGTTACAGCTGCTACAAGAGAATATCTTGAAAAGCAAATCGAGGCAGGGGTTGATGCCATCCAAGTTTTTGACTCATGGGCAGCAGTTGATGGACTCGATAAGATGAAAAAGATCTGTTTTCCTTATGTCAAAGAGCTTTTGAGCGGCCTCAAAGTCCCTACGATCTTTTTTGCTAAGCAAAGCAGCTTATACGCTAAAGAGATCGTTGAAACGATCCGTCCAACAGCTATAGGGCTCGATAGCAGCAAATCCCTTCTTGATGTGCGCCGTGAAGTAGGCGATGAGGTCGTATTGCAAGGAAACCTTTCTCCAGAAATTTTGCTCCAAGACCAAGCAGAAATCAAAAAAGCGATTGATGACATTTTAGATCAATGCGGCAAGGACCCTAGGTTCATTTTCAATCTAGGTCATGGCGTTATGCCTAATATTCCTCAAGAAAATGTCAAATTCTTGGTCTCATACATCAAATCCTTTACCTAGCACATCTTTTACCAAAAACCACAATTAAATTTTTAAATTTAACTGTGGTTTTTGTATGATGATCCCATTAGATTTTTGGGGGAGCTATGTGGAGATTTCTTGCTGTTATTCTATTGACTAAAGCGTTTGCAAATGAGAATTGGATAGAGCAAATTGAAAAGATCAAAAGCTATCAAGTAAGCGGCGATTATTATCATGCTGAAAAATTCTTTAGCCAAATCATCGATTTGCTTGATGTCCATGGTGATGAAATACGAGCTATACTAGGTGATAGATGTGTAGAAGAATATGCAAAACACGCTTCGATTGTCCCTAAAGAATGGAAGTATAACAAAATATATATCACAGGAGATAGTCACAGTGCATTTTGTTATACAACAGCAAATTCATGGCGTGATTTTTTAGATAACAAATATGAAGCTATCCATAGTTATCATACAGAAGATCACAAGATACAAAACATAGATTGGCAAGTGCATTTGCTAGGGCCTAGAACGATGCATAGAGTAGGAAGAGATGGGTTTTGTCAAGATAGATTCAACCCAAGTTTTGCTGATGTTGTCGTGTTTGTATTTGGAGAGATTGATGTTCGTAAGCACATCGGAAGGCAAATCTATTTACAAAAAAGAGATCTAGAAGAAATCGTAGAAATATTAGCCAAAAGTTACATAAAATCGATTCTGGATTTTGCATCTCAAACGGGTTCGATACCCGTAATCGCTGCGGTAGTTCCTCCAAATAAACCTTATTATTGTCTAGAAGGAAATAGTGGCGATCCTTTTTGTCCTACAGTGCCTTTAGAAGAAAGAGTTGTGTATACAAAAAAACTCAACGCCTGTTTAGAAAAGATGGCAAAAGAGAACCATATTCTTTTTTTCCATCCGTTCACTCTTTTTACAAATGAAGATGGAACAATGAATAACCAATACTCTGATGGTATTCATATCTTAGTAGAATACAATCTTTACATCAGAAATCGACTAGTAGCATTTTTAACAAACGATACATAGTCGATGCTGGATCAAAAGGCAGGTTTATTTTTCTGAGAATGTGCGCTTGCGAATAGATTCTTCTGCTGACTTAGGTTCGCCTTTTGCTATTGAGCGCTCCTGGATTCTTAAAAGCCTTTCATCGAAATGGGTGAGCTTTTTATGCGTGGCAGCAGGTATTCTCTCTTTGTATTCGATGTGGTTTTTACCAAAAGTTGTAAGCTGTGTGTAGATGTTTTGTGCATCTGCGTGCCGATTCTCTTTTATAGCGTCGTTATAATCTTGGATAAGTTGTTGAAACTCGCGCTCTAATCTTGCGACGGCTTGAAAGAAGTTACTTGTGCCAAATAGATAGTTGATAGGATTTGTCATGGTAAGGGCCTATAAAATATGTTGATGTTGATAGTTACCAAGAAGCAGTTGGGGGCATAGAGCATAGGATTGCTTCGGGATTTCCGCCTGATTGGAATCCAAATTTAGTTCCTCTATCGTAGAGAAGGTTGAATTCTACGTAGTGGGCGCGAAATTTTGCTTGTTCTTTACGATCTTCGTCTGTGTAAGGGGTGTGAATCCTTCTTTCGATGATAGGGAGTATAGCCTTAAGAAAAGAGGCTCCTACTGCTTGTACTACTGAAAAATCGGGGAAGTGGTCAAAAAATATACCGCCTACGCCACGTTCTTTTTCTCGATGGGGAATGAAGAAGTAGTTTTTTGCTTGCTCGGAAAATTTGGGGTATAAGGAAGGATCGATGGCGTCGAGAGATTCTTTAGCTATTTGATGAAAATGGATTTTATCCTCTTCGTAATATTTGCCCATCGGGGTTAAATCATAGCCGCCGCCAAACCATGCCACAGTTTCTGTCTCTAAGTAGCGAAGGTTCATGTGCACTGTAGGGGCATGAGGATTTCTCATGTGGGTAATCAAAGAGATCCCTGTGGCAAAAAAGGCTCCTTGTCCATCATCCATGGGAAAGCTTTTTCCCCCGATTTTGGAAAAGTTGACAGCTGCTTTTTCAAAATGGTGCCCGCGGAGCAAGCCGATTTCTCCTCCGCCAATCTCTTTGTAAGGCCAAGGTTTTCTTGTAAAAGGTTGATCTAGCTCTGAAAATGCGGAAATGATTTGTTCTCTAAGCTGTAGAAAATAACTGCTGGCTTTTTCTTTCATGATTCTTCATAATAGCAGGTGATGCAAAAGAAATCACTCATAATTGTAGGGGCAGGGATTTCGGGTTTAAGCCTTGCTTGGTATGTACGAAAAAAACATCCCGAAAAACTGATCACAGTCGTTGATACTCAAGATAAAATCGGCGGGGTGATAGGTACAATCAATGATGATTTTTTCTTTGAGACTGGACCTCGAACACTTCATAGTAAACGCTCGCTCGCAGTAATTGACCTTATCCAAGAGGTAGGCTTACAGCAAGATTTACTTTATGCCACCTCTTTAGATCGCTATGTCTACTTTGAAAAACAGCTCCATCCTTTGCCAATCAATTTTTGGCAGCTGATGCGCTCAAAACTGACCAAAGGGATGTGGCAGGCTTTAGTAAAAGATTGGAATGCTCCTTTAGGCTCTCATGAAGATGAAAGTGTTTACGACTTTTTCTCGCGCCACTTGGGAAAGAAATTGACAATGCAGCTCATTGATCCGTTTTTTACCGGCATTTATGCAGGAGATATCAAAGAGCTCTCGATTAGTGCAACAATGCCTAGGCTGAAAGAGTGGGAAAAAAAGCATGGATCTCTTCTTAAGGCGGCTTGGAAAGAAAAAAGAAGGCAAGAGCGTAGATATGTTCCTTCGGGTCTTTTTACCTTAAAAAATGGGTTAGAAGATCTTTGTCACCACTTGGCAAAAAAAGCAGATATCCGCTTTGTCCCTAAA
>VGMA01000078.1 GCA_016866575.1 Chlamydiota bacterium | reverse complement strand
TTTCTTTTTGCAAAGCCCGCTTCTAGGGTTGATCGATATTTTGGCACTACTTATCTGTATTGCTTTGAACATTAAAGCCTTTTATCCGTTAGACAGAGTAAGCGCTTACTTACTAATTCCCTATTTCGGGTGGACCTTTTATGCCGCAATCTTGAATTTCACAATTTGGAGTTTGAATCGTTAATGGAAGTTGTATGTGTATTTCCTCACCATCTTTTTGAGCATCATCCTTGTATTAAGGATCATAGAACAGTTTTTTTGATCGAAGACCGCCGGTTTTTTAGAGATTTTCAATTCCATAAGCAAAAACTTGCCTTTCATCGCGCCTGTTTGAAAAATTATCAGCTCTATTTAGAAGAAAAGGGGTATAAAACGTGCTATATTGAAGGAGATTTAGAGTCAATTTTCGATCACGGCAAAATTGATTCTATCCATGTAGTAGAGCTTGACGATATGGAGCTTGAAAAGCGGCTAAAAGCAGCTATCAATCAGCATGAAGTTCGTCTTGAAATTTTTCAAACACCTCTTTTTTTAACTACCAAACAAGAGTTTTCTAATCTTTTTAAAGATAAAAAGCACTTCAGCTGTGATACTTTTTACATCTATCAAAGAAAGAAAATGAATCTATTGATCGATGAAAGAGGAAAGCCTTATGGGGGGAAATGGAGCTTTGATCAAGAGAATAGAAAAAAGCTTCCAAAGAAATTGCATGTTCCGCAGCCACTTCTTTTTGGTAAAAATGAGGCGGCTAAAGAGGCTATGGGTTATGTGAAGAAAAAGTATCAAGACAATCCCGGTCATCTTGACCATTTTGGCTATGCTAGCAGTCACAAAGAGGCCAAACTTGCTTTTAAAGACTTCTTAGAAAATCGTCTTGATCTTTTTGGTGATTATGAAGATGCGATAGTTCGAAATGAAGATGTCGTTTTCCATTCACGTCTTTCTATGCTTATCAACGTAGGCCTTTTGACACCACAGCAAGTCATTCAAGAGACTATGGAATATGCAAGTAGATATGAAGTGCCTTTAAATAGTCTTGAGGGGTTCATCAGGCAGGTCATTGGCTGGCGCGAGTTTATCAGAGGTGTTTATCATGCCATAGGCGATAAGCAGAGAAAAGAAAACTTTTTTGATCATAGAAAAAAAATGCCAAAAGCATTTTATGAGGGCTCTTCAGGGATTTTGCCTATTGATGATGCAATAGAAAAACTGATGCAAACAGGCTATCTTCACCACATAGAAAGATTGATGGTTTTAGGGAATTTCTTTTTGATCTCTGAAATATCGCCTGATGCGATTTATCAATGGTTTATGGAACTTTTTATCGATTCGTATGATTGGGTGATGGTGCCAAATATTTATGGCATGAGCCAATATGCCGACGGCGGGATGATGACTACTAAGCCTTATTTCAGCGGTTCGAATTACATTCTTAAGATGAGCGATTACACTAAAGCAGATTGGTGTGAAATTTGGGATGCTCTATTTTGGCGATTTATGATTAAGCACCTTGCATTTTTTGAAAAACAGCCTAGATTGAGCGTTTTATGCCAAATGGCAATAAAGAAAAAAGAAGATAAAAGGCAAGGCTTAGTAGCGGAGCAATTTTTAAAGGATCTAAGATGATGAATGTCTTTGTAACCGGTGCTACCGGATTTATAGGAAAACGGTTGATCGCAATCTTACTGCAAGAAGGTCACACCGTTTATGCCTTGTGTAGAATCCAAGGCACTAAAGTTGGATCTATCAATCATCCAAATCTGCACATTGTGTACGGAGATCTAGAAGAGCCTGAGAAAATTTTGAACATGCCAAAGCAAGTGGATGTCTCTTACTATCTAGTTCATTCTATGGCTAAAAAAATCAAAGACTTAGAGGAGAAAGAGGGACAAGTAGCTGAAAATTTTGTCGCTTTGATGGAAAAAGCGCATTGCAAACAAGTGATCTATCTAGGTGGTATTATTGATCCTCATACTCAATTATCACCGCACCTAAAGTCTCGCAAAATGGTTGAAGATGTTTTGAAAAAGGGGCTCATGGAGCTTACAGTATTTCGCTCTAGCATCATCATAGGGGCAGGTAGCGCTTCGTTTGAAATTATTAGAGATTTAGTAGAAAAGTTGCCGATTATGGTAGCTCCTCGCTGGGTCAATACCAAATGTCAGCCCATAGCAATCGCAGATGTTCTTTTTTATCTTAAAAGCGCTCTATTGAACAAAGAAGCATTTGGGGGTGTTTTCGATATAGGAGGCCCAGATGTTTATACTTTTAAAGAAGTACTGCTTCGATATGCAAAATTCAGAGAGCTAAAACGATACATCATCAACGTACCTTTTTTGACCCCTAAATTTTCTAGCTACTGGCTTGTATTTGTGACATCGGTTCCCTACTTGCTTTGCTCTTACTTAGTAGAAAGTATGAAATCCAATAGCATCTGTCTGAATAACGACATTCAGAAAAAGATTCCGCATGCATGCATCACTTTTGAGCAGGCTTTGGAAAGGGCCTTTTTTAAAATTGCTAATCATCAAGTTGAATCGACTTGGATGGATGCATGGGTGATAGACCAAAAAAGTCCTGATATTGCCAAATTTAGCGAAATACCAACACAAGGGTGTTTTAAAGAAGTACGCAAAATGGCGATTTATGATAGCAAAGAACAGGTGATCGAAAGGATCTGGAAAATCGGGGGATCCAATGGGTGGCATGGAGTGGATTGGGCCTGGGCGATTCGGGGACTGATCGATAAAATTTTTCATGGGCCCGGATTGAATAGAGGCAGGCGCCATCCAACAGAGATAGAAGTAGGCGATGCGATTGATTTTTGGAGAGTGGTTAAAGCAGACAAAAAAGATGGGGATCTTATCTTGTATGCCGAGATGCACTTACCCGGAAAGGCGTGGTTAGAATTCCAAGCCGACGATCAATGTGTCTATCAAATCACCGTTTTTCAGCCAAAGGGGGTATTTGGCAGACTCTATTGGTACTTGATGCTTCCGTTTCATGCGGTGATTTTTAAAAAGATGATCTGTGGAATTGCTGGATATAAATAGGCAAAACAAAAGTTGATCCATTGCATTCTTGAATAGCAAAATTACTCTAATTTGACTAGAGACAAGATTGGATTTCTAGCTTTTAAAAAACAAGCGGGGGATAAGGCTTGGCGTCGATTTTGCGTAGCTTGCAAAATCGGGATGGTTTTTCATTTTCTTTTCTAAGGGGCGATTCCTGAAACAAAAATGATGAGATAGCTCAACAATATCGGGCTGATGATGGTGATTAATCCCATAGGATAAGCTAGGGCAAGAAGCCAGATGGCCCACCACTGCAGAAGCTCTCCAAAGTAATTTGGATGGCGGCAGTAGGAAAATAGACCTGAAGTAAAAAGCTTTCCCTGATTTTTTTGTTCTTTTTTAAAGAAATAGAGCTGAAGATCGCTTACTGTTTCAAAGATGAATCCAAAAAGCCAAAGAGGGAGTGCAAAAAAAGCAAATCCCCAATTTCCGGAAAAGGGGTTTGAATAGATTGAAATGATAGGTAGGGATACGATGTACAAAATGAGCGCTTGCAAGAGAAATACTTTACCTAATAAGTGCAAGAAAGGGTATTTTTTCCATCCCTTTTTCATTTCCTGATAACGAAAGTCTTCTTCTTTTTTCCGATTTCTCAAAAAAATGTGAAAAAAAAGGCGTATTGACCACAAGGTGATTATCGAGCTGACGATGAGAGCGTATGTAGAGCGAAAAGGTGAAAACAAATAGCAAATCCATGCTACAAGTAAAAACCCTAAAGACCACATACTATCTGCAAAATCAGCCCGATTGATCCAAAAACTTACAATCGATGCTAGGATAAAAACAAAAGCTAAAGACAAAAATGTGACAAAGAAAAGAGCATCGATCATGAATGATTAACCATGTTTATTTAAAAGTTGACAGCACCAGCAGGTAATGACGCAAACAGTACCTGTGATAAAAGCACCCCAAGCTAGATCAATAAAAACGATTTTTAGAGGCCATCCTTTGATCGTTGCTAGATTGGTTAGATCATATGTGGCATAACATACAAGTCCAAAAAAGGCTGCTTTTAAGAAGCACTCATATAGGCGAGGATTGTGCATAGATGGATAGATGACAAAGTAGCATAAGCCTAAGATGAAGATGAGATAAAACACAATTGCCGCTGGCCAAACAACTTGTTTAGCGAGTAGATATCCAAGCTCTTTTTGATAGAGGTTTTTTGCGATAAAACCTAGCCATACAAAATCTATCGCTAGAAAGCTCAAAAGAGCGATAAAATACATTTTCACAAATTGCATATACTACCTTTTGGTTTATTGTAACTTAATAGAGGACAATCCTCCGTCAACGGCGATTACATTTCCTGTGATAAATCCGCTTTGATCAGACAATAGCCAGGCAATTAATGAAGCTACTTCTTCTGGCTCGGCGATTCTTCCTAATGGATGGAATTTGATCGAAGCTTTTAAAGATAGTTCATTATTTGTAATGAAAGAGGTCTGATTTGTCTTGGTAAGGCCAGGGGCGACGGCGTTAACGCGGATTCCTCTACTTGCATAAGAAGCAGCGGCTGAGCGAACAAGTCCGTTGATGGCACTTTTTGCAGAGGCGATAGCTTCATGATGGCTCATTCCGATCAAGGACGCAGTAGAAGAGCTGAGTACTATAGAGCCAGACTGCATGAGATTCAAGGCATGCTTTAAAATGCAAAACGAAGAAACGGCGTTGACTTTCATTACTTCTTCAAACTCTTTTTGGCTAGTAGACTGCAAGGGTTTAAGAAATACTGAGCCGATTAGTGATGCAACCGCATCAATTCTTCCTTCATTTTTAACGATTTCAGATAAAGCACTAGCAACGGATTCCTCACTAAGCGGATCAACGAGGATGTAGGGCTCGCTGAGCTTTAAAGAGAGCGCTTCGAGTTTTTCTTTGTTTCTTCCAAGCAGGTAAATCTTGTTTTTCCCATCACTAAGATGGCTTGCAAGTTTTGATCCTATGCCTCCTGTGGCTCCGAAAATCGCATAAATTTTTTGCATACAACCTCAACACTCTTTGTAATAAGAAAGGGCTTTTTTTGACTCTACGGCGTGATCGATGACGGGTAGAGGGTAATTTGTTGCTCTTTCTTGCTTATACCATTCATGGATAGTTTTTGTGTCTTCATATTTAAGCTCTAAAACCCATTTTTTGATGTATTTGCAATCTGGGTCAAATTTGATTTGCTGTGACCAAGGATTGAAGATCCTAAAATAGGGCTGAGCATCACAACCTGTGCTCGCTGACCATTGCCAGTTTCCGTTATTTACACAAGGGTCATAGTCAACAAGGTGCTGGGCAAAATATTTTTCCCCTTTTCGCCAATCGATATGAAGATCTTTTACTAAAAATGAAGCGACAATCATCCTTACGCGGTTATGCATATAGCCGGTTTGATTGAGCTCACGCATGCCTGCATCGACGATCGGAAAGCCCGTTGTCCCTTCACACCAGTGTTTGAAATAGCTCTTATGATCTTCCCATTCAATCTTATCGAATTTTTCTTGAAATGCACCTTTAAACACATGGGGGAAATGGAGCGCAATCGATGAAAAAAAATCGCGCCAATATAGAGAGCGAATTAGGCCATGCCCTTCGCCGAGCGATTTTTTAACACAGTGGTACACTTCTCTTGCAGAAACGGTGGTGAATTTGAGGTGGGCAGAAAGGTGGGTTGTCCCTTCGATAAAAGGAAAGTCTCGCTCTTTATCATAAAGGGCAAAATCTTGAATCCTTTTTAAGATTTTCAAGGCTTCTTTTCTTCCCCCTTTAAAGGTTTGTTTTTTTTGGGGTAAAACCTTATCAAAAATCGAAGAGTCTTTAGCAAAATCTATTGTGTGTTTGTAATAGTTTTTGTGGCGGTTGACTCTTGGCAAATCTACTTCGTACTTCATCCCGTTTTTGTAATAAGGGGTGAACACGGTATATGGCTCTTTATTTGCTTTAAGGAGTTTTTCTGGAGCTTGAAGAAGGATATCATCAAAGCTTTTAAAAACGACTTTTTTCTCTCTACAGACTTTTTCTATGGTTTTGTCACGATGGATGCTATAGGGTGTATAGTCTTTATTGACAACAACCAGATCGATACCAAGCTTATCGATTGCTTTTGAAATTGCATGCTCTGGAGTGTCATAAAAATAAAATAGCCTTCCGCCATGCTCTTTTAGATCTTCTTCAAGGTCGTGCAAGCTATCTAGCATGAACTGAAGGCAAAAATCGCTGCGATAAGGATTATGTTCAATTTGCTCCGGAGTAAAAATAAATACGGGGACAACTTCTTTTGCATTTTCTAAGGCATATAGCAGGGCTGTGTTATCGTGGATGCGAAGATCGCGACGAAAGATAAAAAGCGCTTTTTGGTACATAATCTGTTCCGTTTAAGGGTGATGGTCTAAGGACTTTTTATAGTTATCCCAAAGGTATTTTGTTTGAAAATAGCTCCAAACTGGAACGCCGATTAGAGCCCCTAGGGCGATGAGATAAATAATAGGCATAAGGACAAACACATGAGCTATTACTGTCACAACGCACCCTATTCCCCATAAAATTCCTGATAGAACTAAAAGTGGAGGGAACTCTTTTCTCATCTTTAGATTCACAAAAATGAGCCAAATTCCTGGAAAGCCTAAAGAGAGCATATAAATAGCGGGATTTGATACGCCAAAAGCTATGATGACGTGCTGGATCACACTAGAGGTATGTTCGTACTCTTTTGCTAAATGTGGTATTCTTGTGGCATCTAAGATGCTTTGGAGCATTCCTATTGCTAAGCCCATCATAGCAAGAACGGTCAATAAAATAAATGAAGCGCTTTCTGATCGGTTTTTTAGATAGTAAATTGAGAGGATAAAGCCAATCATAGAAGCGTTAGCAATAAACATAAGATACTTAAGCAAAATGAAGTAGTGTTGATAGCTTTGAAAGTCTTCGAAGTAATAAGGTGATGCTACATAACTTGCTACAGGCCCCGGAGCGAAAAGGGCACATACGGCGATAATAAAATAGCAAATACCTGTAATAACTACGCTAATAGCGCCAAGTTTAAGTGTACTTGCATAAAACGAGTCTTTTTTCATCCTCAATATCCTTATGTATATAGATTAAAGATTTCTTAGCTCATACCAGATTTCATTTCTTCTAAGTATAGGCAAGGTCCATGGAGGATTGTAAAACGCATATATAGGCTTTGGTAAGACGTTGAGTTTTTTTTCTCTGATAAATGCTTTAATTTCATCTGTTTTTTTGCGCAATTTTTGCTCTTTAGGATCGCCTGAAAACTTGATGCTCACAAACATGGGACTTTTGATCTTCTTAAGAGTAACGCTCTTGTTCTTTGCCTTAGGTATTTCATTGTAGGCGTAAGTGCTTGGCATGATAAAACGGATATTCCAAAGTGGAGGATTTTCTTCTTGAAGAACAGGGGAGGTCATCGGTATTTTTTTTGAAGTCTCATTTTCTCCAAAAATATAGCGGGCTAATTGTACAAAACCGAATTAGATCGATTCTTT
>VGMA01000077.1 GCA_016866575.1 Chlamydiota bacterium | reverse complement strand
TTTAGATGTTTCCGAGGTAGATGAAGATGAGGGTGTTCTTACTGAAGCTAGCAATCTCAAAGGGCAGCTACACATTGCGGGCGTTGAAAAAATAGAGGTCAATGATAAGCCTTTTGAGGGGAGAATTGAGCAGCAATACGAAACGGGAAGGATTTTTGAATTCGATGTTTCTACCCATACAGTCCACTTGCTTGTAGAATGGATCCACTATATGCGTAAGGTAGAGGATCTTTTCTGGAAGATCAGTATTACTGGAAAGAGAATATGGTGGCAAAACGACCTTATCTAATGGTTTTTAAGGTTGTCATGGATATGGCTTAAGGCTGTAAAAAGAGCGTTTTGCTATACTATCGATATTCTATAAATAATTTACAATAAATTATATAGGCGATTTTTTGATGAATAATCGATGGCTTTACATTGATTTCAATAGCTATTTTGCAAGTGTTGAGCAGCAGATTGATCCCTTTCTTAGGAAAAAGCCTGTAGCGGTAGTGCCTGTGATGACTGATTCTACATGCGCTATAGCGGCAAGTTATGAAGCTAAGGCGTTCGGGGTAAAGACAGGTACACCGATCTATGAAGCAAAAAAGCTCTGTCCTGATCTGATCTGTGTTCTTGCTAAGCATCAGGTTTATATTGAATTTCATGAAAAAATCTTACAAGAAATCGATAAGCATGTTCCTGTTAGCAAGGTATGCTCCATCGATGAAATGGCCTGTGAACTTTTAGAAAGTGAGCAAGAAAAAGCGATAGAACTTGCCTACAAGATCAAAAAGGGGCTCAAAGAGCATGTAGGGGAGTCTATAGGCTGTTCAATAGGTATAGCGCCAAATGCCTATTTAGCAAAGGTTGCAACCGATATGCAAAAACCTGATGGTCTGATTTCTATTTATGAGGAGGATCTGCCTGAAAAGCTTTATCCTTTAAAGCTAAAAGATCTACCAGGAATTGGTGAGAATATGGAAATGCGTCTTAGACAGCGGGGTGTTTTTGATGTAAAGACGCTATGTTCTTTAGATCTTATTCATATGCGTATGCTTTGGGGTAGCAATGAAGGGGAAAGGATGTGGCACCATTTAAGGGGCATCGATCTACCTGATAGAAAAACGCAAAGAAGAAGTTTGGGGCATAGTCAGGTTTTAGCTCCTGATTTGCGAGATCCTCAAACTGCGAGGATGATTGGTAAAAGGCTGGTTGTGAAAGCGGCAAGTCGCTTGCGAAGGATGAAAATGGTGGCCTCTAAAATGAGTATTTGGGTCCGTCTAGAGGAAAGAATCTACTTTGATGCAAGCGTATCTGTTGATCGAATAGAAGATACGGTAAGCTTTTTGAAGGGTTTTTCTAAGATGTGGGAAGAGATCATCAAGAAAGTGGGTTTAAGAAGAATCAAGAAGATTTCAATCCATTTTTCGAAGTTAGAAAGTGCAGAGTCATCGCAATATGAGCTTTTTGCAGATCATTCCAAGGAGAAAAGAAAAGCGATTTCAAAGACTCTTGATAAGATCAATCAGCGATATGGAAAAGATTCAGTCTGTTATGGGCCCCTTTTATCTGATCCTATGGCGGGCACGAAAATCGCTTTTACAAGGATTCCTGATAAAGAGGAGTTTTTTGAATGACTACTTTACAACAGGAATCACCGGTTTAAAGGATTTTACTTCGCTCATGCTGAATCCTTTGGGTAGATCTTTGGCAGTAGCTTTCTTCCATGGGATATTTTTACCAAAAATCCAAAGCTGGCCACGTACGATCAACTGATCACCTTGACGCCAAAACTGAGCGTTATAGATCTTCCCTTTTTCAGGATCGATGATTTTTCCATAAAAACGTCCTTCGGTTCGAGAAGGTCGAACGTTGTAGACAAAATCCATGCCACAGTAAGGAGGATTTCCAACAACTCCGGGGGCTTTTTCTTTTTTTTCTTCTATAGTGTCTTTGATTTTGCCGTCATCTCCGTAAGTAGCAATCATTCTGCCGTAGATAATGCCTTTGTATTCATACATAACAGCTATGCTGCGGGGTTTATCAGATTTTTCATCTCTTGTAATCCAAACACCGGTGATCGATCCATCATCATGAAGATCATGAGACTCTTGATTAACTAAAGAGCATGAGCTGAGGGCAAAACTAGTACAAAAAATCAAAAAAGAAAGAATTTTTTTCATAGCTTTTAAATAAAATATTTCAAAATTAAACGCCAATCTATTTTAAGTAAAAGCTTTTTTTAGGATGTTTAGTATGAAATATGTCTTAAAAATGAATAAATTTATTTGAATTAGGGGTATTTGACAAAAACTCTCGATATTTGTACCTCTAAGTTAGGTAAAATATAACAACGTAAGGACGTACCTATGAAAACATTGGATGTTATTGCAGCTGTGCTGTTAGTGATTGGTGGACTAAACTGGCTTTTAGTAGGAGTCATGGATTTTGACTTAGTGAAATACGTATTGGGTGCTATCCCATTAGCTATGAAAGCAGTATATGTTATCGTTGGACTTGCAGCGATTTATCAAATATTCCAGTGGAAAGCGATTCAGCAGCGCTGGAGACACTAATTGCAAGCATCTTGAGATTTATTCTCATAAATTATTGCAAATTAAGCCCGATATGGTTTCATATCGGGTTTTTTTTATGCTGTTTTGGGACAAACAAGGAGAGTATGATCGCAAAGAGCGTTAGAAGTGATAAAAAAAGGAGCATTTGGTCAAATCCTTCTATAAAGGCTTGGTGCAACTTGCTAATGATCCAAGAGTTTTTTCCCAAAAAACGCTCAGCAGAAACAGGATCGGAGATCAAAGAATCACTTTTTTCTTTTAAGGCATCTTGGATTTCATACATATAAGGAGATAGATAGTTTTTCGCGGTGATTCTAAAAGTTACACCGGCTATCGCTAATCCAATAACTCCGCCAATTTCTTGTAAAGTCATAAACATCCCTGAAGCAATGCCTGCCATGCTGTGCGGAAGAGAAGATAGCGCACTTGATGCAGATGGGCCCCAAGTGAATACCCAGCCGAAGCCTATCATTAGGCAAAATAGCTCGCTTGGGATGGATGATCCAAGCCAAACAGAAAAGAAAAGAAGAGAAAAGCCGAAGATCAGTAAGGGTTTGGCCCCTATCTTATTATAGAGTTTGCTAACGGGTAGTGAAAATAGAGCAACTGGTACTGTGATAAAAAGCATAGTCCATCCGGCATCAAGAGCAGATAGGCCTCGTTCATTTTGTAAATAGAGAGGAAAAAAGAAGAAAATAGCCCAAACAAAACCAATAAGGCAACCATTACACATGGAGGCAAATAAAAAGTTGCGATTAGCAAAGAGTTTGGGGTGAAAAAGGGGTTCTTGGCTTCTTTTTTCGGCAAGATAGAACAAAATCGTTGAGAGTAAAGCAGTAAAAAACAAACTCATTACTTGCCAGGAGCTATAGCCCCAATTAGGGCCCTGCATGATGGCTGTAACTAATGATCCAACAATCAAAGCTAGTAGTAGTACACCACTCCAATCACAATGGTCTGAGCGGCTTTCTTCTTTTTTTACAAAAAGAGCTACTAAGAAAAAAGAAAGCAGTGCCAAGGGGATATTGATAAAGAAAATCCAGCGCCAACTTAAATAGCGGATCATGGCGCCGCCTAGTAATGGGCCTATAGAAGATGCAACAGATGCGGCACTTGCCCAGATTGCAATGGCTTTTGTTTTTTTAGATTCGGGAAATTGATGGACAGTCAGCGCTTGCGAAAGTGCTAAAACAGAAGCGCCAGCTATACCAAAAATAGACATGCCAATGATCACTTGGATCGGATGATTTGCGTATCCGGCTGTAAAACAAGCGATAGCTAAACCAAATAAACCTGCCAGGTAGATTTTTTTTCTCCCGTGCGAATCGCCTAGTTTACCTAAAACGAGTAACGCTAGGCAGATAAAAATACCGTAGGCATTCATCATCCATTGAAGATCTAAAACAGAGGCTGAAAGCTCAGTTTGTATAGAAGATAGGGACATATTGATGCTAGACCAGCCGGCAGCTAATACGCCCATGCCAAGTAAAATTCCACTAACAGCAAGGAATTGTGAAAATGTATCTGAAATAAGAGGACGATATTTTTTCATAAATCAATCGATATAAACGCGTGGTATACGGTTGTTAAAATTGCATAAAATTTCATAAGGTATGGTTTCTGCAAGTGAGCTGACTTCTTCTAAAGAGATCTCTTCATTTTGCTGTTTTCCAATTAAAACAACTTCATCACCTACGTATATTTCATTTTCACCAACATCTACCATGAGTTGATCCATACAGATGGTACCGACGATAGGAAAGCGTTTGCCCTTTATTAAAACCGATCCTTTATTGGATAAAGATCTGCGGTAGCCGTCACCATATCCGATAGGGATTGTGACTATGCGGGTAGCTTTTTCTGTTTTATACGTGTGGTTATAGCTTACTCCTTGACCTTCTTCGACTACTTTGAAATAAGATACCTTAGACTTCAGTGTAAAGCAGGGTTTGATCTCTTGCAGTCGAGTAGGAAATCCTTTTGGCAGATAACCAAAGCTTACAAATGCAGGTCTTGCCATGTCCAGGTGAGAGGTTGGAAAAAAAATAGCGGCAGAAGAATTTGATATGTGACGAATGAGTGAAGAAGAAGAGGGCAAAGAGGAGATTAACTCATGAAAACTTTTGAGCTGTTTTTCTGTAAAAGGATTTTCTTTTTCACTTGCTGAAGCAAAGTGAGAGTAAATTCCGACAATTTCAAAACAGTCTAGATTTTGGACGTGATGAAAAAGCTCGATAGCTGTTTTCGGTCTAACGCCAGTTCGTTGCATGCCGGTATCAACTTCTAAATGCACTCTACATTTTTTATCTAAAGAGCTACAAACATCTTTGACAAGATCTGCTTTGTATTTTGAGCTGATGGTAAATTCTAGATTGTAATGTAAAAGATCAGCGATCTGATTTTCATGAAGAGCCCCTAACACCAATATAGGGATCTCTATACCAGATTGTCTTAGCTGCTTTCCTTCTTCGGCATGAGCTACTGCTAAATAGTCGATTCCTGATTCTTGAGCGGCTTTTCCTATTTCAATCAAACCGTGTCCATAGGCGTTGGCTTTGATGGGAAGGCAGTAGAGGCAGTCTCCAAGAAAATCTCTGAGAATAGCAATATTTTTGCGAAATTGAGATAAATCAATTTCTATCCAAGTAGGGTGCGCAATATGTAAAGTTGTCATCACTGTATTGATCGTATCTATCAAAATACAAAAATGCAATCTTTTCTGATTTAGAATAAGAGTTAAGATTTACAGTAGCAAATCTACTATTCAAATATATGAGAAAGTGCGCTTAGTAGTTCTTCTTCGATTTCAGAATTGCTAATCACTTCATCACACTTTGTTGTAAGAGATTGTAGAAAGAGTTTATTGGAATGTTTCCAACCATAAAAATTAGAAAATCGGAAAATCATTTTGTGATCAGAGCTTTGCAGGCAAAATTCGTAAGGTTGTAGACCTCCGTTGTATCTACTTGTTATTGTGTATTGCCAGCGTTGATTGTTAAAAATTGATTGTCCTGATAATGAATTAGGCACAGGCTGATTTAAAAAATCAAGCAGTGTAGGAAAAATATCTATATGTGAACAAATAGGAGATATGTATTTGTTTGCTGCTAGATTATTTTGGCCAAATGAAAAATACAAAGGCACATTTATTTGTTCTCTACTTAAATTCGAACCGTGAAACAAGTTTCCTTGCTCATAAAATTCTTGTCCGTGATCGCCTGTTATTACAACAACGCTATTTTCTGGTTTTTCTTTGATAAAGAATTGGCCCATTAAAGTGTCAAGATAATGAAGTGAATTTTGATAACGGTTAAAAATTTTCTCGCGGTTTGATGAGGTATGTGCTGCTGTAAAAATATTCATAGATCCAAGAAATGGGGTAAAGAGAGTATGATCTTTAGGCCAGCTATATTTATAGTGAGGCGAGTCTAGAAATGTGATGAAAAGATGCCCGTCTGTGCCATATTCAGAAAGATCATCGCACAATTTATTCATGACCATTTGATCTTTATCGCAGGGCTCGAGATTTTCTGGTGCTTGAAAAACATAATCGGCAATAGCAGCATTTAGTCCTAGTATGGATTCTTTCATGCCATAAAATTCTAGTCCTGCAGAAGAATACACGCGAATTTTATACCCAAGTTTTTTTAGTTGCTCTAATGCATAGCTACCTGTATTTCTAGTAGAGCTAGCATCATCTTTTGACCAGTGTAGAGAGTATTTGGAATGGAAAATACTATACCAGGAAATCATGGTTGCATTTCCACCAGAACAAGCGGTCTCAAAAGAGATATTGTTTTGTTTAAAATGCATAAGATTAGGAGTGGTGGAAGTATGGATGTATTTTTCCCCCACGCTTTCTAGAATAAACAAAAATATAGGAGGTTTTTTTTCTATAGGTGAAATTTCATAAGCGGTATTTTGTAGGCAAGGCAGACCGTGAAATGGAAATTCTTTTTTAAGGGTTCTGTGGAATGAATGCTTTAAAGGCAAACAGCCTTGATACTTTTCATGTTCGATATTTGATAGATAAGGATGAACATCAACTGTGATGAAAAAATAAGAAATTGCTAATAATAAACAGCATAGATGTAGATAAAAGGATTTGATCTGTAGTTTTTTAAATTTTTCAGTATATTCATAAAACACAATCCATAAAGCAGCCGCTAAGGTTAAACAAATAGCTCCAAAACCCCAAACAGAAAAAGGGACATTTGAGGCTTTTAAGATTTCAACTATGTTTAGTAGATTTTCTGTTAAAAGGATCCTAAAAAATTGGATAACGCTGGTGCCCATCAACCTACGTAAAATGAGATCAGATTCAAAATAAGCTAGCAGAAGGCCATGAACAACTATCAATCCGTAAAAAAGAGAACTATGGCAATAGCGTTTAGTAAGGCATGTAGCAAAAACTAACAATAAGGTGAACAAAGCAGATTGTAAAGCGATGGCTAACCACAAGCAACTTATTCGAGGTAAGGGGGTTAATAAAAGGTCGCAGCAGCAGATAGCGCATAAAATGATGAAAATAAAACAAAAATAGTAGGCATTTACATGTAGATTTTTCACAATTCATGTAGATATCTATTAATTAAATTTTTATAAACAATAATTTTTTTATTTAAAGACAAATGCAGGCGTGTTTGATGCCTGCATTTGTCTTTGATTGGATTATCTTGTTTTGCCGAAAGGAAGTTTTGCTTTTTTCGGTGAAGACTTGAAAGAGCTAGGCCCTTTAATGGACTTTGGTTTGCCAAATTGCTTTGCTTCTCTTCTTGCTTTGAATGCCTTATTGCGAGCTGGATGCACTCCTCTTTGGATTGGCTCAGGAGCAATCGAAGGATCTGGTTCAAAACCTGAGATCGTTACAGAAGGGATTTTTTGCTTAAGCAAACGCTCAATATCTTGAAGCATGAATTTCTCATCGATAGAGACTAAAGAGTAGGCAGTTCCTTCTTTTCCGGCTCTTCCTGTTCTTCCGATTCTATGGATGTAATCTTCTGGTGCTTGCGGTAGTTCAAAGTTGACTACATATGGAAGACTTTGGATATCTAGTCCTCTTGCAACGATGTCTGTT
>VGMA01000076.1 GCA_016866575.1 Chlamydiota bacterium | reverse complement strand
AATACTGCTAGATCCATCTTAAAGAAAAAAAGTAAAATAGTACCTAAAAGCACGTTTATGAATCGTAAACTTCTAGAAACTTCTGCTAGTGAGATCATCGATACAACAATAGTTAATGCCCCGATAATGAAATGAGGCGTAAACATTAAATAGATTCCTATCAGAATAGACAAAACAAGGTTCCACTCTAAATGAGCTCCTTTGAGCATAGCAGGAAATTGTGCTTTAAAATGACCGTGAAACGATGGAGTTTTTGTATCTTCTTGTAGATCAGGTAAAGAGCCTCCGCAAAAAAATGTTTTCCAGAAACCAAGGCCTCTTTTTCTAGCTATGTGAAGAAACTGGATCACTGCTACCATCTCATCTATGGTAAAAATGATCATGACGAGCATGCAAAATCCTGTGATCAAACAAAGCCCACACCAAGTGTGGATCAAAAGAGGCTGTGAAATAATCAAAAGTATGCTCACAACACCTAAAGGAACTACAAGTATGGCAAATAATACGCACATCCAAGGCATAGTTCTCCACCGATTTTCACCACCCTTTAGTCCCATTAAAAATTCCAAACTGTACGCATAAGCTCCAAGACCTGCATCGGATACAGGAAAAAATTTAGCAATAGAAGATGTCAGTACCTTATATGTTCCGTTTCCAAAGAAAGGGTCCCATACTTCATCAATGTATCCTAATTGGTATGAAGCTAGATACCTAGCGATAAACCAACCGATAGAAGCGCAAATAATTACAGGTATTCTTTGTTGCCATGACGAAGGATTATAAGACCATCCAAGTGGTAGTTTTTTCCCTTTTTCTTCTACGGCTCCAGGAATGCCGGGTATAATAATAGAAAGTAAGATTACAAAAATGCTAACTAGGGTGTTGTTTAGATACGATACAGCATCAGGGGCCCAAAAAGCTAAAGGGGCAAAGCCGAGCCAAAGCCCGGCTATTGTCAAAACCCAAGGGGCAAAAATCCATCGACTAGATAAGGAAGTTAGGCCAAAAAGCATCAAAATCAAACCAATAATCTGATCATTGATTCTCATAGCTTCACTTTGATAACCAAAAGTATTTGGACTAAAAATAAGCCAAAAACCTAGGAATATCACACCAAAAAAACAATAAAGGTGCCTTTCATGCTGCGCGATTTTTTCTTTCATTAACTGCTTTGCCTTTTTTGACCCTATTTACGAAACTTTTTAGATGCTTAGGTATACTTAACTGATTGTTTTTGTACCACTTCTCCGGATTTTCCAACATTTTATCGAGCATCAAAGAGATCTCTTTGCCTACACTGTGCTTAGGCTTAAAGCCAAGTAATTTTTCAGCTTTGGAAATATTGAGTGCATAATGATCATCTGCTAAGTCAATCATCCATGGCTTAATGAATGATTTACCAATCAAACAGAGCATCCAAGCTCCCATTTTAGCAATCCATTTAGGAACTCTATATGTACGCATTTCTTTGCCGAAGAGTTTTTTACTGATTGCTCTTTGCATGTAATCGTAGCTAAAAGTCTTATCTTCACCAATTTCCATAATACACTCTTTTGGCAAAGAGTGTCTTTTCTCAAAGGCTAAACACATAGCATTTACTAAGTCCTCCATGTGCATATAGCAAGAACCATGCGTAATATCGCCAGAGTAGAGCTGAGCAGTTAGCTGTTTTTCAAAAATTCTGCTGATTTGCTGACTGATAGGAATTGAGTGGCATTGATCATCATACACACCTGCTACTCGCATTATCACAGTAGGGATATTTCCTTTTTTATCGTGAATCAACTTCTCTGTTAGAATTTTAGATTTTGGATATGCCCATTTAGCCACTAGAGGGGAGTTTTCATTGATTGTTTCACCCACTTTACACGGAGCGTGAGCGAGCATAGAGGATGTGAATAAAAATTGTTCAACTTCAAACTCTTGAAGATGTTTTAAGATTCTCTCAGTGCCATCTATGGTGATCTTTTGATAGTTTTCAAAGTTCTGATCATTAAAGCTGTAGTAGGCCGCTAGATGGATAAAGCCTGCAATTTTTGTGCCATAGAAGTTTTTAATGTGCATAAATGCCTGAGCTACACTTTCTTCACTAGCAACGTTTACAGGAATCAATTCTTCATTAGCTGAAGCATACAAAGCTTTTAAAAGTTCAAATCCTACAATAGGAATGTCTGGGTAGCGTTTTGAAAATTCCTTGATAAAGCTTGCACCAATACGTCCAGCTGAGCCGGTAACAATAATAGGCGCTTTATTAATAAGAGGCCTTGGCATCTAATTCTCCTTTTACTTTTTGGTATAGGAGTTTGGCCTAATAAATCTCAAATAGATTGATGAAAAAGGGGATCAGTCAACGAACGATCTTTGACTTCATTAATTTAAGGCATTTAAAATGAGTGTTTTTAGATTTGCAACCTGTAAAAAACTAAACAAGATTGAATTCGGTTTTGCTTTGTTTAATTATTTCAAGATCAAATTCTTCGTCATAATCGCTGTTTTTATGGAGACGCTGAGTAGTGATATCTAAATCTTTGTATTTTTCACATTCCATTTCTAGCCAGTCATCCGCTTCTTTATTTGGCCGATAATAACTAGACTCTTGGAATGTTTTTTGGCACATCTTTAGAATATCTTTGACAAGGGGAAATGATAAATTACGATCTTGGCTTACAACATCGTAAAAAGAAACATCTTCAAGATCTACAAAAATCCACTTATCGGTACTTTTATCCTGAACTAAGTTATAACCAAAAAAATCGCTATAACAGGTCAGTTTTACAAGTTCTACTATTTGCTGAAGCACGTTTTTCGGCAACATAATAGGATATGGACTATCGATATTTTTATCGCTAATCGCGGGACATGCGATGAAGACTCTATCTTCTAATTTGAACATAGAATATTCAACTACACTTATTAGTTCTAGATGATGCTCTTTTATGATTTTTTTCATTCTTTCAGCATTGATAAGTCTTTCCAAACCCGCAAGACGTATATAATGCAATTGACGATTGATTTTTAGTTTACCCCAATCTTTTTGATGCGTGTATTCTGAGATGTTTTCTTGCAAAAAGTCCAAATCGGCTGGATTTTTTATTTCTAGATGATACTTATCAAAAAATGCTTCAAAAGAAGTGCTTTTATCATTTGCGATTGATAGAGAAGCTGGAGCCAGGTCTATGGATTTCTCATGACTTTCCATTACAGACGGCGCTTGCGGAATCAAGATGTCATGATTCATGCCTACAACGCCCGTAATTGAGTTAGATGTCATTTTATTTTTATTATCTATTTTTTTGGTTATATTATACAACAAACTTGATAAAATTAATGCTTTTTATTTAAAAAAGTGTGTTTTAGTTAAGTAGGGGATTTTCATCCCGAATTAAAACGTAAGGTTCATTATCAGAATAGTTTATAATCGCTAAAACACTTTAGCGCCTTCCAAGACGAATTTGATTTAGGGAATTAAGCCCCTTACTAGGGGCATTTGTAGGTATTTCTTCTTTGGATCAAAAGTAAACTTAGTTGGATAGGGGAGAGGGTTAGACCTGAGATATAAGCCGCTCTAATGCAACAAGAAGATCTTTTTCAGATTTCGCCTTAAAATAGATCTTTCTCCACTTTTCTTTGATCGACGTATCTAGCGAAAGAACGATTCTTAATGCATCTATCTTTTTTTCACCCTGTATTTTTCTTAGTAGAAGAAGTCTTAATTCACTAAGAAGTTCTTTTTGTTTCATTTTGTCTATAGAGTCTCCATGAGAAAAAGATTCAGTTTTTTCTATACATTCTTCTACATCTATAATTTCTTCTGTAATCATGAAATCTAAAGGATCAAACGGTGTAAAAGCATACCTAAGCGGAAGCGCATAAATCGAGTAAAAACTTTTACCTTTCTCGATTGTGCTAGCATCGTAGTGCAAATAAAGTAGATCTTGAGCATCTTCAATGTTTTGAGCCAATCCAAAAGTAAAAGTGGAAAACTCATCTTCTTTTCTAAAGCAGCAAAATCCGTAAGGATCTGCCATGAGTACTTGACCTGTTGGTTCAAGGACGATAGAAAAAACTCTAACTGGATCAATAAAAACCACAGCACCGCAGGCTTTTTTTGTCCTTAAAACGATGTCTTGAATGTCCGACAATAAGGAGTTATAAGTGAAATCATAATTGCGCTTGACTGGAGGAAATGGTCCTGAAGCAAGACTAAAATCCATCAATTTGAAAGCTAGCGGAAAGAGTTGTCTTGCTGAGGTTTCTAGTGTAGGTAGGGTTTTTATCAGAGGGATCAAAACTTGGTTGTAATAATCGGTGCTTTTTTTGATTTTTTTCCAGTTTTCTAAGTTGTCTTCGATTAGTTGAGCGCTCACTGGGAAAAAATCTTTGAGATGTTCATGCCAATCGTTTAATACCGAAGGGAGGTTTTTCTGAATGATATCGCTATTAGCCATTGCTCCTAGAAATTGGATCTTAGCTAGCATTCCCGAAATTCCATCTTCCATCAAAGCTGATTTGATATCATTTTGCAGTTTGTTGATATCTACAGAAGGTTTATCCAAAAGATTCGATAACGTATCTTCTAAGGCAAACTGGTTAGGGTTGCTTAGCATTTGAATAGTTGTCTCAATAGCGATAGGAAGCAAATTAGTACCAACAGGCGGACTTGCATCAGATTTATTAAAGATTAGACGCTCCATAAGTTCAATCCTATCGGCATCGATTTCTTTATCAAAAGACCCTGATGAATAGCTGTTTACAGATTTCAGAGTGTTTTGAAAAAGGGTTTTAACCGGGATAGATACAGCCATAGATCGAATAACTTCTTGGTCAAGCTTATCAAAATCTGCGGCTAGAGATGCATAGATTTGCTTTTTTTGGCCATCAAAACTTGAATCTAGCTTGGTAAAGTCTAGCCAAGCTTTAACGATGGTTCTGATTTTCTCTTCTATATTGCTATTTTCTGAAGAAGAATTAGGTACATAAGAAATAAAAGACTCAGATTTTGGGTAATCATTTAAAGAAGAAATCTGCATATTTAGAACACCTTTATTGAGATGAGCTATTCTAAACACATTCTAATTAAAATTAAATAGTTATATAAACCTTCAATTTTAAACATAACAACAATTATCAGACGTAAAAGGGAAATGAGCCCTGATAACGAAAAACATCAATCCAGAGCTCTGATTTTATGGAATGATCATCTCAAAAGATCCAAAAACGGGCTCGTTTGATTTCACCAATTCCTATGATCTGCCCTTGCTCTAAGATCAAAAATGAACTGTTAGAAGAAAGCGCTACGTTTTTTGATGTGTTAATGAAGGTGGATTTTTTAAGCATTCCCTTTGTCGATGGCAATTGGATCTCATAGTTTTTGTTTTTTAACGGCTGCAAAACTGCTTTTACAGCTCCTTTGAACCAGCTGTGCTTGAACAATTGCTTCTTTTGCTCTTGGGCCTTGCCTATTACCCTTAAATCCATTAGGTTTAAAACGCTGTTATTTAGTGATTTAGACTCTTTTAAGCGGATGAAGCCCACTTTTTTAGGATCAAAGCCTATTTTTCTTAGCCAATCTTCAATTTGCATTTCCCTGTATTCTACTAAAAAAGGATCTACCCCTTCTATATTGGTTATCACAATGATGATTTGGCTAATACCTGCAACTTTGGCTAGAAAAAGTTTCTGGATCACTTCGGTGTTGATATGCTTTTCAGTACTTATACAGAAAACCATGCCATCTAACTCTTCTGCCATTTTTAAAGCTTGGGAAGTGTCTTCTGTTAAAGTCTCAACTCTATAACTTCTCCCCTTCCTTTTGATAATCGGCTGCCATTCATCGCCGGCTACAGCGATTTTTATAGTCTTTTCAACTGGTACTGCCATAAGTGCTTTGTCAATATTTAGCTCTTCTTTGAATCTTTCTATGCTATTTTGCACGCCCCAATAGACAAATTTTCTTACAGGTTGCTGAGATAGGTATTCAAAAATATTCAAAAAACGTGGATCTATTTTATCTAAAGATCCGAAAGTACAGCAAATTATCGTGTTTTTAGGATACTTCATGGCCAAATCTAGCGTAAGAAGTAGAGCA
This sequence comes from Chlamydiota bacterium, assembly GCA_016866575.1. Lineage (GTDB taxonomy): Bacteria > Chlamydiota > Chlamydiia > Chlamydiales > VGMA01 > VGMA01. Next base: position 1,571 of record VGMA01000076.1, on the reverse strand, counting down.
AGGCTGGCTCCGAATCCGTGTCCTGTGACATAGATTTCTCTATGAGGGTGGGTTTGTATCATCAAAGCTACTTTCTTTAAAATATGACTAGAAAGCGAAATATTCAGATCTTTAGGTGTTTTTGTGTAGGTATTCCATGCTCTATAATCCACATCGACATGTAGATCTAATTCTTCGATATAGATCTCTTTTTTCAAATTTCTAAAGCCTATGTCCAGTTTTCTGCTTTTTTCATCTTCTTTTAAAGTAATGAAAATCGGCTTTGGTTTTCGATCTTTAGTATGGATGAGACAAAGATACCCTGATTCTATGCGATTATTAGCTTGGTCATCAAAATGAAATTCATCATCGATACGGCTTAAGAAAAACTTCGCTATTCGTTGATCAAAAAAAGGCCCATCTTGGCGCTTAAAACTCACTTCATTAAATAGTTTTTTAGCCATATATGCCTATTTATCAGCCTCTTAAATTTGCATTTTTTAATAAAAAATCTAGCGCGTCATAGAGGTCATGAGGGTTAATTTCATCTTCTTGAACGTTCAATTTGTTCAAATTCTTAAGAGAAAGAGAGCGATTTTTGAGTTCAACCGCTATGAATTTCCAAATACCTGTCAGTTCAACTTGGCTGAGATTTTTGCAGTTTTTCAAAACAAATACCCACTTGGTTACGTTTTGCTTCTGCAATTGCTCGATTTCTTGAAACAAGGTCAAAGAAAGCTCTTTTAGTGCGTCGAAGAAAACTAGGACTACATCATAAGGCTCTTGACTGCTTTGCCCTTTATACAGGCTGAATGCATAAGTGCTCTTATTGAGATTTTCTATAGTACTCTTAAGAGTATCAATTACTCCTATAGAGTAATTTTTTGGACTATCAGAAGATGTATGATCGATTTTCATGGAGCACCTCGATTGTTAATCGATACTAGCACCCCATGAATTTATGATATTTTAAGGTGTGATTTCTAAGAAGTTATAAACTCGATCTCGTACTGCTGAGGGCCTGGAACCATATTTTCAGCTTCTACGTAGTGGATGTGAACTTCGAGTTTTTGATAATTGGTTTCAATCACGTATCCTTCGTCGGTTCTTTTTATCGATTCAATTCTTTCAGCGCATTCTAAGTAATTTGCTATCTCTGGGGAGGATAAAATTGCTTGAATTTCTCTAGAGCTTTGAGCCAAAGGAGGTAAAGCTGCAAGTAGTGCTAGGAAAAACATACCATCTCCAACTTTTTGTTTATTAGAAGTTTACGCGATCTTATCAAATAAATCAACTATACCTTGCTCCTTAGCTTAAGAGCCCGTTAGATCATTGCTTTTTCTTTACACAAAAAGAGGGGAAATCTATGGTGCAAAAATATGGCAAAAAAATTTTTACCTTTTTTCTTTTTGCTTACAGCTTGCAATAACCCAGTGATATCTCCCTGGAATTACTCCCCTTTGACTTTGACTAAAAGCTGGTCTGCCCCTAATAAAGAGATAAAAAAAATTTCAAGAGTGTATGCAGATTCTCCTACAGAACTACCTGCAAATGATCATGTTCTTGCTTTAGCAGAGCTTTTCAATATAGGT
>VGMA01000075.1 GCA_016866575.1 Chlamydiota bacterium | reverse complement strand
ATAACCGCCTAATGTATTACTTGAATTAGCAAAACCACTATTCATGACTGTGATACTTAAATCATCTTCTGCTATCAAAGATCCCGCTATACAAAATTGAGAACCTTGATTGAACAGGTTTCCTACGTTGTTGTAGTTTACAGTGGAAGCGCTATTATTTGCCGAATTAGAAATGTTAAACGTGTTATTTTTTCCTAATTGCAAGTTTTGTCCGAAATGGGCTTGCTTACCATATCCAATGTGGCCAACGAAATTTCCTCCATATCCGGTTGCACTGCACTCTGCTTGATTTGAGATAAAAAAGCTGCATCTGTCTTTTGCTTCAAATGCTGCTGCTGCATAAAGTTGATCTGTACCTACTGATCCTACATTCGAATAAGAAGCTGATCCTTCACCTCTGTAATCTGCCAAATTAGTGATGTTGATTAGAGAATCATTTCCAATCGATAAAAATGTAAAAAACGCAGCCTGGTAACTAGAAACGGTTCCTACTGCATCGCCACCTTGCCCTAATACGTCGTTATCACCTGAATTTAAAACATTTAGAGAAAAACCCTCTTCATCGGAAAAATTATAGAATCCAGACGCGAAAGGACTACCCGCACAAAATTGACTCGCATTCATGCCAGCTGCTTGTGATGAGCCGCTAGATTTTTGAGCAGAACAATTTCCAGAGTTGAGCACCCTTATACTGCTATTTTTGCCTAAATTAGCACCTTGAAGAAGCTGAACTTGGTATCCAGTATTTCCTGAATTCGAGTTAATAGAAGCTAGAGCATTTACGCCAAATCCTGTACTGTTATCTTCACCGTAATTGATAACCTCTAATTCAAAACCATCGCCTGCTTGTAAAGCTTCTCTTACATAAAATTGATAATCATTGAGATAACCTACATAATTTCCTAAATTTGTAGTATCTGCTCCTGATAAGGCTAAATTTGCTAATAAAATTTTAGCATCATTCCCAAAAGTAGCTGTAGAGAGGAGATTGAATTGCGGCCCGTTTATATCAGCGACATAATTTCCTCCGTAGCCTGAACTACTATCAAAACCCACATTCACAATCTCAGCATTAAAACTGTTACCTACATCGAGAGCTTGTAAAGAAAAAAACTGTGATGTCCCTATAGAGCTAGTTCTGTTTAAAAAAGCTGTATTGACACCGCTAAATTCGGCACCATTGATGATATTTAGCTGAACATCATCTTCTATTGTAAGGTAGTTATCGACTCCGAACTGGTAAAAATTGATTTTACCCACATTATTTGCTAATGTACCACTTGAGTTATTCGTGTGGAAATTTTCTATTTCTATACTAGCCCCTTTTCCTACTGTATGAGCTGCGAGTGAGTATAGATTTGTATCTATTAGACCTATAATAGTGTTTGAATAAGATCCGTTCAAAATACTGCGATTTTTTATTAGCAGTTTAGAGTTTCCTATAGAGGATTCAAGACCAGTAAAGGCACATAAATCCAATAATGGCAATAGGTTGTCTGTATTGATAATCGTGATATTTGGATTTCTCTTAGCTCCTGTAATGCCTAATCCAGATAGCTGTAGAGACTGATTAGAAAAAGTAAAAGTAAAAGGTGCTGCTTGATAAGGGAATCTGAGTTCTTGTACGTTGAATAAGGTGTTAGATTCCTCAGGATCTTTGACAACATTTCTCAAACTGCTATCAAAAATTGCAATATCTAAAGAACCAGGAACACTATTTGTGCTCCAATTGATAGGATCATCTAGCGAGTTGTTTAAACTTACCGCAACCCACTTAATCTCATCAGCTTCTATTGAAAAAGCGCAGAGAGCCACAAAAAAAATAAAGGGATATTTAGCCATATGACTTCAGGCTAATCTTTCAAATTATTTTTTCAATCAAATGAGCTAAAACAGTAACATTTTAGCTCATGATCAAACTTATTAGGTGATTTTGCTACCCGGCAAAATCGCTTCATCTACTGAAGGCAACTTAAGAGATGATTCAAAAGAAGCGGCTAAAAGCATACCTTGGCTTACATGCCCCATAATGGTTGCAGGCTTGAGATTTGCTATAATCACCACCTGTTTACCTATAAGCTCCTCAGGATTGGTATAATGCTCACCTATTCCAGAAACTATGGGCCTTGTTTCAAATCCTAAATCAACTGTCAAATGTAAAAGCTTTTTGCTTTTAGCAATTTTTTCTGCTTTTAGGATCTTTGCAACGCGTAAATCCATTTTGCCAAAATCTTCAATAGCGACTTCTTCTTTTAGCGCAGGATAGACTCTATCAGGTTTATGGCCGTAGAGTTTTTGCTTTTCTTCTGCTATGACCGTATCTTCGATTTTACTAAAAAGTGGCTCTGGCTTAACCAAGCAATGACCTGGTTGCAGCGAGCTTTTTAGGACATCCTCCCACAAGATTGTCTCTAGTGAAGAGCTAAATCCGAGCATTTTCCATATTTTTTCAGCAGAAGATGGAATGAGAGGGAAGGAAACTAAAGCAAGTGTTTTTACAGCTTCTAAGCAAATAGCCATAGTTGTTTCTAAACGCTCTCCTGAAGATTTCCAAGGCTGCTTTTTGTCAAAATAGCCGTTAGAAAGCGCAGACATCTCCATCAATGACTGCGTGGCCTTACGAAGACGAAAATTGCTGTAATTATTTTTCATCTCTTTTGCTAAACCTTCAAGACCAGCTAAGAAGGCTTGATCATCCTCATCGAGATCTTTCATCTCAGGAACTTTTGCTTCCATTCTAGTATAGACAAAGCTTAGTACACGGTGGACAAAATTGGCGAACTTACCGATCAATTCGCTATTGACTCTAATCTGGAAGTCATCCCATGTAAATTCTGCATCCTGAGTTTCAGGCGCATTTGCAGCAAGTGCATATCTAAGCTGATCTGCTGAAAACTTTGTCAAAAACTCTTCCATGCTGATGTACCAGCCGGAGGATTTACTGAACTGCTTTCCTTCCAAATTGAGAAACTCATTAGCAGGCAGCTCATCAACTAGCTTATATGGATGCTTTTGTCCCATAATCATCGCAGGGAAAATCACTGCGTGAAAAACGATATTGTCTTTTCCAATAAACTGAACGAGCTTGGTTTCTTTATTTTCCCAATACTCTTTCCATAGATCAGGCTGACCTCTTGCTATCGCCCACTCTTTAGCAATCGACAAATACCCAATAGGCGCATCAAACCACACATAAAGAACCTTTCCTTCTGCATCTGGCAAAGGTACTGGTATACCCCAATCTAAATCTCTTGTAATCGCTCTTGGGCGAAGATCTTCAATGTAGGGTAGGATAAAATTGACTACGTTTGGCTTCCATCCACGCTTTTTGATCCACTCAGAAAGCTCTTGTTTAAATTTATCTACAAGCAAGAACCAATTTTTGGTGTCTTTGAGAATCAACGGCGAATTTTTGATTTTTGAGCGTGGATTGATCAGATCTGTAGCTTCATAGCTTGCACCACATTTTGGGCACTCATCCCCTCTTGCTTCAAGATGATGGCATTTTGGACACTCACCCACTACATAACGATCTGCCAGAAATCTTTGCTCTAAGGGAGAATAGAGCTGCTTAGTGACTCTTTCTTCAATAAAACCTGCTTTTAAAAGATCTAGAAAAAATTCCTGTACAAGAGGAGCATGCTCTTTAGATGTGGTTCTTGAGTAGTGATCAAATGAGATGTGCAGTTTGTCAAATAAGCCTTTATTGAGGCTATGGAAGTGATCTACATACTGCTTTGGCGTTTTACCCGCTATTTCAGCATTGAGTGTAATCGCAACTCCATATTCATCAGAGCCGCAAATAAACAAAACATCATTTCCTTGCATGCGCTCAAATCTTGCATAACTATCTGCAGGAAGGTAGGCTCCTATTAGGTGGCCAAAATGCAACGGCCCGTTAGCATAAGGAAGAGCCGAAGTGATCAAAATTTTTTCGTTCATTAGTTTCTATGTAATTTTTCGACTGCTTTTTGTGCATCATGCATAAGAGAATTCAAAGTAAACTCTTTTCCACTTTCTTGATAATGACGCGCTAATTTGATGATGTAATCTGCCATTTTGAAATTGTCGTTGAAATGTCGCTTAATCGCTTCATTTGTTAACGAATCAAATACTTTTGATTTTTTCCCCATTCTCTTCTCCGATAATAATAGCCTTTAATTGCTGATACGCTGTGTCAAAGTTATCGTTAACAATGACAAAATCATATAAATCCTTGTGCTTCATCTCTTCTACCGCTACCTTGAGCCTTTCTTCCATGTTGAAAGGTGCATCTTGGCTTCTTTTTTCTATCCTTCTTTTCAACTCTTCCATTGAAGGAGGTGCGATAAAGATGTAGTCTGCTTTGTACACTTTCTTTAGCTGCAAAGCACCTTGTACATCTATCACTAAAAGTACAATAAATCCCTTGTTTACAAGATCTTCTACATGCTTAGAAAGAGTTCCGTAGTAATGATGAAATACCTTTGCATGCTCGATGAACTCGTTTTTTTGCAGTTTTAGCATGAACTGCTTCTCGTCAATAAAGTAGTAGTCTACCCCATCAATTTCCCCGCTTCTAGGTTTTCTTGTTGTACAAGAAACACTTTGCGCTACGCTACTAGGAAATTCATGGCAGAGTTTTTTCACAAGCGTCGTCTTCCCTGCTGCGGAAGGACCACTAATGATATATACCTTTCCTACCATCGACTACTCTATATTTTGCACTTGTTCTCGAATCTTTTCAAGCTCTCCCTTCATCTCTACCACATAATGGATAAGCTCTGCATCATTTGCTTTTGCTGCGATTGTATTTGCTTCTCTTAACATTTCTTGTACAAAGAAATCAAGATTCTTACCTACTTCCATTTTCTGAGAAGTTATAAGATGGCCAAATTGTTCTAAGTGTGCTTCAAGACGAGCAAGCTCTTCGCTAATGTCTGCTTTTTCAACATACAAAACAACTTCTTTCAATATTCTGCGTCTATCTTCATCTAAAAGTTTTGTCTCGAGCTCTTCTAAAGCTTTTGTCAAGCGCTCTTGAAGACGTGTTGAGCTTTTTTCTTTGTATGAAAGGATCTGGTTTCTGAGCTTTGTGATATGATCTAAGCGATTGCTAATGTCTTTGATAAGAAAAACACCCTCTTTTTCTTTTGCTTGATTCCAAATCATAAGGGCTTCTTTGACAATAGGCTCAATTTGTTCTATGAGATCTGTAGAAACACTCATGCTAGTGTATTTAGCAGCTTCTTGCAAAAGAAAAGCAAAATCATAAGGCCTAGTCTCTTTAAAGCCTACAGCTTGCGCTAATGTTTGTAGATCTACATCCACTCTTTGAAGTAAATCTGTGCTGATGTCTGTTGAGGTTTCTGTTGTGATTCTAAAAGTCACTTGGCCGCGGCTTGCTACTGCAGCTATCCATTTTCTTAGTTCAATATCAAGAAAAAGATACTCTTTGGGAAGCTGTAGATGTAGATCAAGACCCCTTTTATTGACTGAATGGATCTCTACAGAGAATTGTTTTTGACTGATCGTCGTGCTTGCTTTCGCATAGCCGGTCATACTTCTTGGCATAGGGTTTTCACCTTAAAAGACTTGCGATGTATTGGGGTAAGACCAAAGCGTTGTATTGCCTCAATGTGTTTTTTTGTGCCATACCCCTTATGCACATCAAAACCATATTGGGGATACTGCTCGTGATAATGTTGCATCATATTGTCTCTAGTTACTTTGGCAATGATAGATGCCGCTGCTATCGATAGTACTTTTGCATCCCCTCCTACAACAGCGTGTTGCTTAATAGGATCGTTAAACAGTTGATTTCCATCAACAAAAACAAGATCAGGTAAAGGATTGTGCGCTGTTACTGCATTTTTCATGGCAAGTAATGAGGCCTGCAAAATATTGTATGTATCTATTTCATCAACATCAACAACACTCACCGTATACTCAGCTTCATCAGGAGATGAAGTTAGATATGTATAAATCGCTTCCCGTTTGGAAGAAGTGAGTTTTTTACTATCATTGATATCAAAAAAAAGAGGATTCCGAATCGCGGTCATCTTTTTAAAGATTACTGAAGCTGCAACTACAGGTCCTGCTAAAGGCCCTCTGCCTGCTTCATCCACTCCCGCTATCCGTTGAAATCCTCTTTCTTTAGCCTTCTGTTCAAAAGGCTCAAACATTCTCTTCACGGGCAGAAGTTTCTTTTTGCTGTGGAGCCGTTTCGTTCATCATTTTTTCCACAACACGAGCTTTCTTACCTGTTTTTCCGATCAAATATGTAAGTTTTGCTCTACGAACATGTCCTCTTCTAACCACTTCAATCTTGTCGATGCCTGGGCTATGGATAGGGAAATTCTTCTGCATCGCTTGGCGGTATGCCACACGATAAACCATAAGTCTTGCAGAAAGACCTCTACCTTTAAGACCTACAACAATCCCTTCAAAAGCCTGCACACGCTCTTTGTCTCCTTCCTTGATTCGAGTCCAAACACGTACTGTGTCGCCAGGAAACATTTCCGGTATATCGCTTCTTAATTGCGCGCTTTCTAGCTCTTCAATCAACGCTGATGTCATATTTTCTCCTTATCGTCTTTTCTTTAGCCTGCTGTTTTTGCCAAAGATCTCTCTTCTGGTGGTCCCCGCTCAGCAAAATTTCGGGAACTTTGAGACCTTTATATTCAGGAGGCCTCGTATACTTTGGTCCTTCCAGCCCCTCCCCTTCAATGTGGAAAGAGTCTTGGTAGGCTCCCTGCTCATTGCCTATAACGCCGGGGATAAATCTACTCACAGCGTCTAACAATACTAAGGCTGCAGGTGCTCCACTGGTGAGTACATATTCACCAATACTTATCTCTTCATCGACAGAAAGATCAATTGCTCGTTGATCTACCCCTTCGTAGTGTCCGCAAAGAAGAATCAAATGTTCATACTTTGCCAGCTCCTCACATTTTTTTGCTTTTAAAGGAGCTCCTTGCGGAGAGAGGTAAATCACATGTGACCCCTCTCTTTTTACACTTTCGATGGCATCGCAAATAGGTTGCGGTTTCATTAACATTCCTGGACCGCCGCCATAGGGTTTATCGTCCACTTTTTGATGCTTGTCTGTCGCAAAATCTCTTATGTTCACTTGATTTACTTTGAGTAAACCTTTTTGAATTGCCCGTTTGAGTATACTTACACTTAACGGACTTTCAAAATATTCAGGGAACAAACTGAGAACTGTAATTTCCACTGTTACTTAAATTTCACTACTGGGTAGTGTCTTTTAGTCAATGATACGACAGTCTCTGTAGGTTGCGCACCCTGGTCGAGCCAGTACTGAAGTCTTTCCACATCAATGTGAAGACCTCTTTTAGCATCAGAATCTCTTGGGTGGTAGTATCCGAGAGACTCTAAATATTTTCCATCTCTTGGTGAACGTACATCAGCAAGTACTACTCTGAAACAGATTGCGTTTTTAGCTCCACATCGGCGCATACGAATTTTTAACATGGTGATCTCCATTTCCAAATATGCGGGACATGTTATCAAATTGAACTTGACTTTGCAACTATCTTTTTCACGATATTAAGATATCTTGCCACATCTCGCATGAGATATAAAAAAATTTAGTAATTTCTGCTGCTTGCTAGGGCAAAACCGAGCCCTAAAATAACAAAAGCCCCAATAAAAGGTATTGCCATCAGATGAATTTTACTATCGGTTTCATCTAATTGATTCTGCG
>VGMA01000074.1 GCA_016866575.1 Chlamydiota bacterium | reverse complement strand
AGTGATTCCGTTTAGTGGCGAAGTAGGAGTATTAGAAGAAATTGTAAGCACTTGATTCGCATCAAGTGTGATAGCTGATGGAGAAAGTCCTTTGAATGGCAAAGAACCCAACACGGTGCAAGAGCTCCCGCTATTAGGTTCAATACTTATCATTTGTGCTCCATCAGCTGTTAGGATTTCTAATGATCCAGATGACAGCGTTGTTGTATAAAAGGTCATTATTTATTCCATTTTTGGTGGTTCAATATCTTCTTCTCTAAACAAATCATGAAATGATATTGTCTCTAAATAATCATTTTTTGAATACACAAAAAGTAGCATGTCATCCTTACCTTTTTCATTTTTAGTAGGCAGACATAATACTTTTGTATTACTTAAATGAGTTTTGTGCTTATCTGAAAAACGAAGTATAGATTTAGCAATGAATGGTGGCGCTATTTTGCTGTAACCAAGAAAGTCAATTCGTACACCAAGCACTTGCATAATATTATACTTTTCTTTCGGAACATAGTCTTCACAAATTGTGTAGGTGTTCCCATTTTCAGTAAGTCCAAGAACTAATTGTATTTTGTCTACTTCAACCTTTTTTTGTGCTGCATAATTCTTGCAGCACTTGAACATAATTTTTTTAGTTTCGTTTTGAATGACATCTATCATAGTTTAATTTCATTTTAGCTAAATTACTTTTTTTTCAGCATTTACAATCGTAATTTTTTACAGAACAATCACACTTAAGTTTTATTGAAGTCGAGACGAAACCGCTGCGAATTGTTGCTGCCCCGTCGAAGCTGAAAATGGCGTCTTTCAGCTTCGTTGAAAGGGTAATTATATCAAGTACATTTGATATTATAAGTTGCGGATTTACGGAAAACCCAATCGGAATGTCACTAAACCCTTTGGCAGGGATAACAAACTCAGATCTATCTTCAATCCAGCCGATGTATTTATTATTTAGATACAGATCCATGTAGAACTTACTAATCGTAATTTCTATGTCGGCTTTGTTCGTAAACCTAAAAACAATTTTTCCTTTAAGCAGGTTTGGCGAGACCTGATCAAAACTTAAATTGATCACTTTCCAATCAAATTCGGTTAGCAATTCATATTGTCTTTTGAAATAACTATATAGTCCAAAACCAATAATTCCGAGACCGCCGAATATGGCTATATTTCTAATCATACGGGTTGTTATTGTGGCAAAGCCGTGTTATCTCTTGATTTTTTGAAGGCTTCATACTCTCCGAGCAGTCCCATACGCTCAATTTTCATGAGCGCCTCTTGTTCTTGCTTTTGAATTTGTTCTTGAATATCTGGGGAGGTGCGGGCTCCACGTCTTAGCCCGCCACTTGCGATCCTAAAAAGATTATCTTTTTCCTCTTGCGGAACGCCCTTTAGGAATGATACATTAAACCATAAAAAATAGGCTCCTACGGCTATGCCAACTACCCAAATCGCTGCTTTTACTTGCTTATTCATTTTTGTTTATATTACTTTGAGTTTAAAAGGTTTTTTATCGACTTCATACCCTCTAGCCTCAACGCTTTTAACGATATTTTTTAATGAGTAATCCATTAAATGTTTTTGATAATGTCCTCAGCCTCTTTCAAGGTTGCTTCTCTTTTGTTAGCCTTATCTCTTTCGTATCGTTGATAAACGAAAATAATCGCATAGATAGTTGCGATTGATAATAAGGGCATCCATACTTTTTTATTCATAGTATTCGTATTAATAAATTCTACCGAGTCCAGTTAAATCTTGAGTTGCCTCGATGATTCCTTTTAATGAGTTTAAATATTGTTGAGCAGGAGTGGTTGTATATCCCGCTTTTGCAATCATTAAAACTTGCTCCTCTGGTGTTTTAGCATTAAGCCTTGCAGCCTTGTACCTATCGCCTAACAACACAGTAATAGTGGCACGAATACCTGACTCAACATCTTTAAACTTGCTAAACTTTGCTTTTACTTTTACCCTTTTTCCTCTAACAAATTCTGTTGTGTCTTTAAGCACAAAACCCGTAACACCAGGCAATAAGGGAGCATATTTAATACCACCAAAATTATTTGCCTCTTTGGTCAAACTACTTTCGCCCCAACCACTTTCTAAGGCTTTTTGAGAAACTACAGTAGGAAAAAACAAACCAGTTCCTTTTATGGCTTGAGCAATCCCACTACCATAATCTTTAATGAATTTAGTGGCTTTATTTTTTACTGCAAGTGAATAGGGCATATACAATTGTCATTTATATTGTCCACTTTCTATTTGTTAAATTCTATTTTCTAAATCTCTTACAACCTCTTCAAGTACCCATTGTGCTTTGTAGGGCATTTCTGACTTTACATCTTTTACTTCTTTATTAATCTTTTCAGCAGTATCATCCGCAATTTTATCTGCTATTTTTCTGAGTTCAGGGTATCTATTAGGATCTACGCTACCACCTTTCGCCATATAGCCACCTTTTTCGACTACATTACCACCATTAGCCATCACATCTTTCTTTTGTGATTGTCCGATTAAGTAACCGCCTACTGCGGCAAAAATATAAGGTATCATATTTTTTGTTTTATAGTTTTATGTAATTCATCTGTTTTTTTTGCAGCATTGTATTGCAAATAGAAATTCACCAACGCGATTCCTACCTGCGCAAATACGACCTTTTCCAATGCCAGATTTTATTCAAATTTATAGTTCTTATTCATGTATAAATGTATTATAGTTTTCAAAATTGTCTATGAAGTTGCTAATCTTATCGTATCTAATTTTATTTTCTTCGGTGGGGGCATTAAGGAAAGTTTTTGCAAATACTTCAAAGGCTTCAATACGAGGGTAGCCAAGTCCCAAATATATTAGTAGTGCGTTTAAGTCAGCCTCGACCTCATCATCTAAGTTATCATTAACGTACACATGACTAAATTCATGCAGAAGAATGGCTATCCTATTTGGTACGGTATAGTCTAAAAATTGCCTTTTAGAAATCTCTATGATTCCTGAATCCACGTCAATTCTAGCGGGAGTAGTTTGTTCTACACCCCCATCTTCAATGATAGGCAAGTATTTAATTATGAATTTTTTGTCATCAGAGGCATAAGTCCCGCTACTTAATGATCCTGCATTGTAAGAAAAACGAGTAGCGAAATTGACAAAACTTCTAATTAAGGGGTTTGAGAAATCGATAACATCTAGTTTTTTCTCAAGGGGTTCTTTAGTAATTGATTCAATTTCAATTGAATTATCCATGCCTGCTGCCATGTTACCATTTGCCTCATTATAAATATATACTAAAGCCTCTTGAGGACTTACTGGCATACGAACAAAAAAAATACTCTCACCGTCAATGGTTTTGTACCTGTCAGTGAAAGAAGTGTTTGGTTGTTGTGCGTCTATTACCTTAATTCTGATTTTCTGCGGCTCAAAAGTTTTAACCTTAATTAACAAAGTTAATTCTTCATGTCTAGTGGGTACGCTGAAAATCATGTATCAAATCTTGGTTTAAGTCCTATTGAAAATAAATATAAGTTCTTTTTTATCGGTCTTGGGATCTGTTCCCCTTCTGCTAATTTATATGGCGGTTTTAACGCTGGCGGTAAATCTGAACTATCAAAAGTTGGCTGATCTGTACTTTCTCGCACTTCAATTAATGCAACTTTTTTCGTAGAGCTTACTAAAACTAATAAAACAAGGAGACCAACACCCGTATAAATCCATTTCTCTCTCGTCATGTTCATTTCTTACTCTTTAGTTTATTATAAGCGACTACCGCAAAAGCTCCTACGATTAATATACCTGAAAAAATGACAATTCTTTTGTCAAGTCCAAATATGATACCCGATGAAGCCTCTGTTCGATAACCACCCACTCTTTCTACTTCCTCTCGAGCTTGTGTAAGTGTGTCTTTTATTACATTAGAGGGTATGCCTGAGTTGAAAGGTAAAAAATTACCCTCTTGGTTATCTGTTTTCTTTTTATTTTCTCTTTCTATCCACTCTTTGAATGAGAGAGTGCTCTTACTCTCTCTCCAAAGCTTATTTGCAGATTTTTTTTCCATGTTTTATTTTCGCTTTACACGATCCAATTTTTTCTAAAAATAGATTCTGCCCATGAAGGTATATTATTACTTGAAGCATCAGCTGACATAAAACTACCAGATACTTCTACCTCTTCAGTTTTACCTATTACCTTCTTGGGCATAGTTTTAGTTAGTAAGTTGTAGGCAACATACGAACCCGCAAGCAGAACACCTACTAACAAAATACTCTTTTGTTTCATCCTTGGAAACCACTATCCTTTGGTTTAAAAAAATTACCAGTTCCGTCTGCGCTGAAGATTTTGGTATCTCCAGAGTTAAAAACTGAACCACCAGCATAATCTTTAAATACCTTTTCATCTTTTGTAGCTTTGAAACCACCATCAGCACCTTGCCACCCGCTGTCATATACAGGTAATTGATCAGGAACAAATGATCTGCGGTCTTGTCTCTTAATTTTTAGACCTTTCAAGCCTGAAGCATTCATTTTATGTCCTGTCATACGCATTCTACGTCCTACTTCTCCAGAGTAGGATTTTTTCTGTTTTTTTTGAATAAAAAGCATATATGCCCCTGTTCCCAGAAGAGCAATGCCAAGTAAAAGTTTAATGTTTTTGTTCATATTTTTTTTTTTTAATCCTCTGTTACAAGTTCAGAACACTTCAAATCGGGGCGATTGTCCGTAAAAAAGCCAGGTTGGCAGCACCAATAATAAGTCTTGTCGTTCATTTGAAATGTTCCCAGTCTTTCGTTACGACCTTTGCAAAATGGTCTATACCCACCCTCAAGACCTTCAGTGGGCATACCTCTAAAATTAGTGAAGGATTTTGGTTTTTGTGTTTCTTTAAAAATGAAGTAACCAGCAGCACCCACTGCGGCAACTCCAAGTAAGATTTGTAATTGATTGTTCATTTTTTTTTTATTTAATTAAAAGTTACTTGTTTCACAACCCATTTGCTGTGTTCCTTTTGCGCGATGTCCGCGGCAACAAAGGCAACCTGGCGTATTATTAGGGCCTTCTTTAGATCCGCATTTTTTTGCTTTTAAACACATGTCCAAACCACTCGCTTCATCAGACATAACCATCAAATTCGCGAACGACTTTGGTTTTTGGGTTTGCTTCCAAACGAGGAAGCCTACTGCTGCTAGCACACCCACGGCAAGCAGAGTTGTTGTTTTCTTATCCATAATTAGCTACAGCTCATACATTTAGAGCCATCGGCAGATTTTTTACTCTGATTCCACAGGTAGTAAGCGGCATAACCAACAGCCGCAACTCCCAATAGAGTTAATAGTTTTTTGTTCATTTTTTGTCATTTAAAGCACCATATACAGTTCCAAGAGCTGCTCCGCCAACAGAAAATAGAATAGCAAAACCAGCAATCGACCAGAAGGACTTTCGCTGTGAAACGCCATACCAAATGCCTGCTACAGCACCAAGCGATGTTAGAGCAGCAGAAACCTTCAATTAGTCATGTTTTTTTGACCTCTTTTCCATGCCGTTGAAGCAATGAATACGGTCGCGAACAATAAAGCCAGTGAGAGAACTACTCCACCTGTTGTCTGAAAGAATTTTTTTCCGTTTTGCATGTTTTTTGTTTTTAAGGTTTTTTGTTTTTATTAATAAATACTATTAATCCTACAATAGCCGCCACTCCCACTACTGAAGCTATAATTAAACCACCTGATCCCCTTTTAGGAGGATTTGGCGTAAAAATAGGATCGCTTGTTGTAGGCGTAGGCACTTGGTTAGGCTTAAATTTCACATAAGAATCAATGCCTTTACCAATAACATCTACCACACCGCCTAAAGTATCAAGCCAAGACGTCTTTTTCTTTTTCTCATCAGTCGACTTTTTATAACGTGTGGTGTCTGCATCAATAGGATCAATAAAGTCATTGTATTCTTCGTATGCCATAAAAAATTTTTTAGTATTAAGCCTTTTGTCCTGTTTTCCAAGCTTTAGAGATTACCCAAACCATGCCGAATAGCACCGCAAGGGAAACACCTACCCCAACTGCTGTTTGCAAAAAGGGTTTTTTTTCTGATTTTTCTGTTGCCATTTTTTTTTGTTTTATTATTTACATTTTTTTACTAAAGATATCACTGCTTGTGATAGATTTCTCTTATTTTTTGATTTTGAGTCATTATATGTTGAAAGATATATTCCTACTAAATTAGATTGTTTGAATAGAGCTTCCTACACACACTCTTGGATTGTCTCCAACACATGTTTTCCCTTTTGGGCAATCTGATGTTGTTTCACATTTTTTAAAGCCTGCTAACTTTCCAGTAGCAGACACTTTTTTAGAAGGTTTAGTAATTGCCTTAAAAGCAAAATAAGCACCTCCAACGGCAATAAGGCCGAGTAAAAGAGTAAGTGTTTGTTTTTGGTTCATTTTTTATTTTTTTATTATGAAAGCCCTAGAGATAGCTCCACCGATAAACGCACCGATTAAAGCACTCATAAGCAAATTTTTTTTTCTTCCAAATCCAATCAATAGCCCTATTCCACCCCCGATGGTAGCCCCGACCATCGTTCCTTTCATAGCATCAGTTAAGACAGTGTTTGTGTCTTTGGCTTTAGTGTCTCCAATCGTTTTTAAAAATTTCTTAGCGTACATCTACTTAATTTTAAAAGCCTTCATAATCCTCATAACTAGCGCCGCCGCCAGAATAGTCATAACTATAATCATCTAATCCGCTATCATAATACTCATAAGTAGCATCCCCAAAAAAACCATCATTGTCAAAACTATCACCGTAATCCGAGTAATCAAAAGTATAATCTGTACCATAGTATTCTTCATAAATACTATCAACATAATCTTCATATTCTTCAAAACCTGTCTGACCTCTTCCGCCGCCTCTTCCGCCGCCTCTTCCGCCGCCTCTACCACCTCCACCGCTTGTTCCTGTTCCACCACCCTTTTGCTTTTGTTGTTGTTGCTTCTTGAAATCTTCAAGTATTTTCTTTACTTGGTCTGCAACGGAAAGCTGTGGCTGTTGTTGTGGCAAACCAGCACCAGAAGGTCGAACACCACCACCTGTAGGCCTACCGATAGCAGTTTTAGGTCTTAAAACAAAATAGAGGACTATGCCTAAAGCGACAGCTCCTCCTGTAATTGCTATTATTTTTCCTGTATTGTTAGCCATAAATTGTATCATCAATAGTTAAACCGCTAAGATCGACAGCGGGGTTAGGAGATTGGATGTAGGGCTCGTAAAATTGTTGTTTTGTAATAATTTCGGGAGAGCTCGCTGAAACAGTAGTTTTCTTCTTATAGGCTTCTTCTATATCTTTTCTTGTAGCTCCTCCTGGAATCAAGGCTAAAAGTCTGTCAAGCAGATTTTCGGGCTGAGCAGGTGTTTGTGCTTTTGCTTTGGAACGTACTAGCAAAATAAGAGCTAATACAACAGCGGCTGATAGTCCAATAGTAAGATATGTTTTAGATTGCTTTGTCATGCTTTCTTTTTCGCAAATAGGTAATAAGCGGCAAAACCAGCAAGAATTACAGCACCCGATATTGCAACGATTGTAATTGTTATTTTTGCTTTTTCTGCTTGTACGGCAGCAGTTTGCGTTTCAGCTTGTTGCTTTGCGATTTGTAAACGAGTAATTTCGGCAGCTTTTTGAGCGGCTTCTTGTTCAGCTTTTGATCGTTTGTCGTCAGACCAAATACCAAGTGATTTTACACCAAGGTTAAAATAGTCTTTTGCTGAAATCTTTTCAGATCCTGAAGCACTCAGC
>VGMA01000073.1 GCA_016866575.1 Chlamydiota bacterium | reverse complement strand
GGAACAGCTCTTTATACAGAGTAGATTTGCTAAAGGCTCTAATTGGTGATCATATGATCAGCTCCAGCGAAGAAAGTGCAAAATACTGTGTATTCACAGACATCGATGTAGAAGCTATGCCTGTATCTCAGCTATTTGACGAAAGAACTTTAGAATATTTAAACACAAAAGGTTATGTGTTCAACCGTTTATGTGTAGCGGGTCATTTTGAAAATAGCTTTTTTATCTTTGATAAAGAATTTGATGAATTTCGACAAAAACATCGTGAATCGATCATAGAAGCAACATCAAAACACATCACAAATCTTCGCTACTTTCCTACAATTCACCCTTTAAGCACCGAGCTTATCATGGATTCACAATTTGTTTTTGGTTTATATAGACGTATGCGTAAAGAAATCAACGACTTAGATGATGAATTTTCGCCTAGAAAGGTTGTGAAATGTCCTAAAAGTCAATTTGCTACTACTGGGGCGTTTCGTGACTCATCTTTTCAGTCAGAAACTTTTCGCTTTGTAGGCGATAGCAAAATCCCTTCTACAAAGTGGGGTAGAAACCATCAAGAGTGGCGCGAGGTGCCCATTCCTTGGCTTAAACACTGGAAAGAGGAGCCCTTACCAGAATTTAATTAAATAATAATTTTTTATTATAAATTAATATTAAATAAGTTATAATATATTACTAATTAAACTAAAAAGGGATTTTAATGTCCACTATTTATAATTTAGAGCATTTAAGTTTATCAACTGCCGAATATTTAAGCCAACAGGCTAATAAAAGCGAAAATCCAGTTGATAATCTTGAATCGGCTCATGTGGATAGTGTTTTTCAAAATGCAATCAAATCTTCCCAAGAAAATGAACAAAACTCCGTAGCCAATCTTGTCTCTTCCATGAATAAAGCTGATGAAGAGAAAGCAATGAACACTTTCGTAGAAAAATTGGAGTATTTTTACTCCTATGATGAAACGCTTGATTCAATTGCTAGCAAAATTATGGCTATTGCCCCTAAGCATTTATCTTTAGAGCAGATTGTAGACGCTGTAATTGAAAATGGTAGTGCTAAGCACGTAAATTCTATGCTAGACGCACTTTTACATAAAAACCCAGATTTTTCATTAACTCCACTTGATCAAATCAGAAAAGCGATTATTGAAGATACCAATCATGAACTTACTAACGAATCGCTATCTTGCATGCTTGAAACCGCAGGCCTTTTGTCTGATCCTAGCAATCTCAAAAAATGTCAAAAGCTCGCCTATTACATGAACCACCCCAACATCTACCCTGTTGCCGAAGCGCAAGTATTACCTAGCGAGTACACCTTAAACTTTTTATGGGTGAATCTCAATCCGCAAGATCGTGAGTTAGATGCAGCTCAAAATATCTTTAAAGATGGCCTCGATCTTTCTGAAAATGCAGAAGCAATCAAAGATCCTGCATTACTTTCTGAAATGGAAAATCATGAAGCTCTGATGGAAGAAAATAAGCTTAAAAATTGGTCTGAAATCAAGAAGAGCTTTACGTATAGAGTTTCTAAGTGGGCCGATCTTCATAAAGATGCTAAAATGTACCTTTGGTATGACAGCGCCTTAGTAACTGAAAAAGCAAGGCAAAATACCTTTGAGATGCTAAATAGCATTTCTGCCACTAGAGGCGTGGATCTTAGATTAAAAGATATTCGCTCTTTACCGAATATGGATAAAGAACTTACCATTTCTATGCATCCTGGAACGCAAGTTTACTACAGAGTTGATATGCTTAAAGCTCTTATTGGAGATCATATGGCTACTTGTAGTGAAGAGTCTGCCAAATACTGCGTCTTTACCGATATCGATGTAGAGCCAATGCCTGCTTCTCAACTTTTTGATGAACGCACCAAAAATTATTTAAATAGGAACGGCTATGTGTTCAATAGGGTGAGTTTGGTAGGAAATTTTGAAAACAGCTTCTATATATTCAATAAAGAGAATCAATATTTTATAAAAAAACACCGCGAGGCAATCATCGAAGGCCTTTCAAGCCGCATCACCCACCTTCGTGAATACCCAGCAGATACAGCCCTTCGCTCTGATTTCATCTTAGATTCACAGGTAGTTTTCAACCAGTACCGCTTTTTACGTGGCAATATTTACGACATAGATAATGATGAAGCCCCAAGAAAAGTTGTTAAATGCCCAAAAAGTCAGTTCAATTTTAGCTCAAGGTTTGCTAAATCAGACTTCCGTTCAGAAACCTTTCGTTTCATCTATAGCAGTAAGTATCCTTATACTAAAGGTGGAAGAAACTGGACATCCTACTATGAAAGTCCAATTGATGAATTGCAAAGCTGGCAGGCAAAACCATTACCGTCGAAAGGATAAATAAAAAAATGGCATATGATTTTCTAAAAACAGCTTCTTTCCATGTTGGCGTTGGTTTATTAAATACAGCGCTAAACGGATTTGCATCTGATCTTACAGAGGAAGATGAAAAAAAATCTGTAGGCATTGGTTTACATCATTTCAATCCAATAAATACCTGGGAAGAGGGTTTTGAAACGATTGTTGATGTAGATAGTGGAGAAAACTACTGCATCGATTCTGAAGGTGTTGTAAGAAAAAAATGTGCTGCAGCCTTTATAGCTTCTATGTTTTTTGAACCTGTGGGGCTCAGTCTCAATTTATTGAATAAAACTTGCAAAGTTCTGACCTTTGCCAGCCTTTGGGTGCCTTCTGCAAAAGAATATGACTTTACAAAACGGGTTTCAGAGTGGGCTAAAGATCTTTTTGTAATAGTAGCAACACCCATTATTTTTCTAGGTATGTTGCTATCCTCTCTTTATGGAGTAGTAGCATCTCCTTATGATGGACGTAAGCTCTTTGGATCTTTTGAGCGTTTAGCTTACTCTGGTGGATACCAATTTATCGCAAGATATGATGAAATACACCCGCACCGTTATCTTCTAGCTCCTTGTTTTCAGCCTCAGCCTGTTTGTCACTTAGGCGGTGGTAATATAAACGAACAAGATGTATGGTAAAAAAATAGCGATCAAATCAACCTTTGATCGCTTCTTCTTTTTTTAATTCCTTAAAAGGTCTCTCTAAGAAACCCCTATGGCATTTTCTTCATTTCGTAAATGAGGATTTAACCAACCCGTTTGCGTTAACAAAATCGCGGCTCCCATTCCCATTGCGCCATCAAAAGAGCGATCATTGTCATTTCCATTGCCTGGTGCGCTATGAGGATCCCATGCATTGACGATGAAATCACCCTCTTCAGCAGTTTCTAAAATGTTCCCTACTATCACATCATCATGCCAGCAATTTTGCCCTGATGGTCTAGTATATTCGCTCATGACTGTTCGGATTTCTAAATCTTGCGTTCTTTGTAAAAACTCTTGTAACTGTTCTCTGTAAACGCCATTAGCTAAAAGCCTCGAATCCCCTGTTAAGCTATTTAAAAATGCACCTTGTCCAAATCTAGAAAGAACTATTCTCTTTATCCCCTTTTCTCCAAAAGCAGTTATGTGGTGATCCCTAACAGCTTTTTCTATCGTAGCGAATAAAAATTTCATTTCTTGTTTATATCTATCAAGCACAAATTCTTCATGATTCATATAATAATCATAGTTAGGCTGAGCCTCGCTATCTAAAGCTGGCGCAGGTAAAGAAAGACAAGCGATTTCAATCTTTTGCTCTATACCAGGAGCTGGCCACAAGTATGTCTCAGCATAAACAGCAGCTGTATTAGGCTGCTCAGAAAACAAAGAGCCATCCTCTTTTCGTGCATCTGGATCGTTATAAACCCCTTTTGCATAGCCAAACAAATTTTGAAGTCTTCCACTATTGTATTGATTCTTAACCATTGCAATATTGGTTGGCTCTCTTTGAAAAATTACCCTTACAGCGTCTGATGCTTGCATCTGATCTTGATTGTAATAGATTTTTGCCGTTT
This sequence comes from Chlamydiota bacterium, assembly GCA_016866575.1. Lineage (GTDB taxonomy): Bacteria > Chlamydiota > Chlamydiia > Chlamydiales > VGMA01 > VGMA01. Next base: position 3,871 of record VGMA01000073.1, on the reverse strand, counting down.
TTGCGTGCCTAAAGAAATCTTCAGAATTGCTGTATGCAATCAAGTTCTTTTCATTTGCCTGAGGTTTAAAATAGGAATAATATGTATCTAGGATTTGAGATAAGCTGTACTGAGGAGCAGCTGCTGGATCTATTGTCAAAGAAGTTCTTGAACTATTACCTAAACCCCGTTGCCTTGCAAGATCTTGTGTTCTTGAATCTTTGTCTGAAAGTTCTTCTTCTACCGATACACGTCCACAAAGCTCAGATATGCCATACATAGCAGCAAAAGTAAGCGGAATGATTACAGTAAAATAGGATAGGATTTTCAAAAGAGCTAAGCTATTGATACAAGAGTCATTTTCTGAAAAATTTGCAATTTCGTAAAACCCATTAAAATAATTTTCACAAACATTTGTGATTTGCATCTTAAGCCTATCGTGTAAAAATATTATACCCCCTGCGTGGTTTATACATCATATGAGGGGTGAACTTGCAAGCATTTTAGCAAATTCCTTAATAAATCTAAACAGATTGTTTACGTTTTAAGATGTTTTGTATAAAAATAAATTATTTGTTTTTATATAGTTAATTTAACATGCTTAATCCAGATCGCTGCTGCAATATGGCTAGAGGTTTTTACCATAATGGTTTCAAGTTTATCAATAAGTGGCTGAAGTTTTTCGTTTTTGAATGTAGCATGTAAGCCAGAGCTATCATTTCTAATAGAAATTTCTCCCACTACTTTTCTTTCTTGATAGATCTTCAATGTATGTATCCAAAAGCCTTCTTGTTGTAGATGAAAAAGCTCTTGGCTGTCATCTTCTTTTTCACCAAAAAATTCGTATGAACTTGTATAAATAATATCGATATTCACCTCTTTTAAAAGCGCCTCGATCCTATTGTTTTCATACAAAAAGGCATACTCATCGATAGAAGCTGTGATGACATTGTTAAGCTTTTGGTTGATAAATGCTTGCCAATACTCTTCTGAGGGCGCTAAAATAAGCTCATCTCCTATGTGTCTAAATCCATCATGATCATAAGAAGTTTCTAAAGGCTCTTCGAATCTAAGATATGTCCTGACAAAATCGCTGTATTCTTCATTTCTATGGGGATACTTTACCGGTATGCCGCAAGATTTTTCCATCCAGTACATCCCTTCATAAAACAATGAAGATCCTATGCCGCTATCGTTTTTTAAGGCTTTGCCAAAAGCGTAATCAAGGATTTTATTCCCTTTGCCTACAAACGGTCTTAGATCAGCTGCAAATCCATAACTGACTGCATATTTACCCCATTTTTTATAGTTGAGCTCTAAAATTGCAGGAAGATAGCCCAAAGATGCTGCTTGCTGATATACCTTTTCTGCTCTCAACTCTTCTGTTTGAAAATCTGAACTAATACAAAACGTCTCTTGATAAAGAGCGCTATAATGGAAAAACCCTCGTGGATAGCAATTGAAAGACTCTAGATCATGAACGCTGATTTGGGAAAAATCTTTAGCATCATCATTTGAAAGTTTCATTTGATGATAGGCATAAGAAAGGGCTATTTGTGAAATAGGATCATTTTTATGCACAGCTTGACTAAATAAATATTCGCAAGCATCAAAACTTCCTTTAAGGTGCATTCTGATTGTGTTTATATCATCAGCATACTCTCTTATGGTATTGAGGTGCAATTCTTCCAGATTGAAGTCTCTAAATGATGGAAAATATAACGGCTCAGTTGAACAAAAAATAGGCTGTGTCATAATCGATCCTTTAAAAGATAGTCAATCTACCACCATAAAGAATCTTTACGCAATCTATAAAATCAACACCATAGAATTTTAGACTTCTATGACACCATTTTGACTAAACGATTGATGCCTTAAAAGCCTTTTGTGATCTGGATTTGCAAAAGAGCGTACTTTTAGAATCCGTATACACGAAGGGTCCAGAATCATCCACGTTTGTTTTTTAACGCTGTTTTCATTATCAATGCGGATCGCACGATATCCGTTTTCCCTAAAAAGTTTTTGAAATCTTTGGAAAAATTGCTCTTTACTGAGATTTTTTTCTTTTTTGTAGATATATTCGCGAAGATCATCTTGATCTATGTGAGCGATTTCTTCATCTTTTAGATCGAGATGCACAGTGATCTCATCGCTTCCGAGGCTTAACTGCTGAATATCTCTAAAAGAGAGCAAAATTCTTTGCCCGTTTTCTCGAGATGAAAGAAGCTTTTGGAATCCACCTCTCAATATTCTTGTTAAATCCTCTTTAGGGCCGGTGTAATAGAGATTGCGATTATGTTGATAGCACTCTTTAAATTTAGGTAAAGTAAGGCCTTCAACAATTGCTTCTTCAGGAGCTTCTCTATATTCACTTGAAAGCAAGTGATAATGGATGATTTGGAGCGATTTACCAATAAGTAGCGGCAAGAGTGTTAATGAAATCGCTATAAATGAAGCCACGATTTTGATCGATCTTACTCCACATTCATTGATCAAATGGGCTTTTGGATGGATCGGGTTTACTGCGGTTTTCATCCACTCGTAAGAAATATTGCATGGACTTACTAAACATGTGCCGTATAAACGGCAATCTCCATATCTTTGTATAGGTGCTGCCATAATTTTTTAAGAAAGTAAAAAGGTTTTTTCACTGAATTTATAATCAAATGCATTCATCTGATCGATTAAATGTGTCATTTTGCCAAACAATTCTTCCGCGTCTAAAGGCTTTTCTAAGCGGCTAGAAGAAATGGCTGAAACGACCTTACTACAAATAAAAGGTTGATCTAACCCGCCTACATAATCGCATCGACGATAATGATGGGTTTTTTGAGAGAGATCACGCGCTATTAGTGTAAAATCTTTTTCACTTTGTGAGGCTAAAGAAGATTCAATTACACTTTTCGCCTTGAAATCAGCGCGTCTTTTCATGTTGTGAGGATCAATAACACAGACTCTCCCCTCTTCATTTTTTAACAACAAAAACGCTTCACTCGATGTTCCCAAGGTTAAAGGTCCGTTTACTCTAAAATTATGGTTTTCTATCCCTTCTGAAAGTTCACTAGCTTGCATATAAGGTGTCTGGTGGGAAACATCTTCTTGAGAACAAACACCTAAAGAAGAAAAAAAGAGCTTTTCTACACAAGGCATGCTTGCGCCTAAATATGGACCTGATTCAGAAGTAAAAATCGAGCTAATCATGATTGTATGATTGAGAATTCTTGCTTCTAAAAGTTCATCGAGCTCTTCTTTACTCTCCACAGAGTCTAACTTATCAAATAGCTCCAGCGTTTCATCTAGCAATCGATCTATATAATAGCTAATAAGTTCTTTGACACTCACTTTTATCCCTGTTTGCAAGTAGATCATATTCTGATAACTATTCCATGCACATGACCAATTATCACTTTCTTCTACGTGCTGTTCTTCTAAAAGAGAAACTAAATCGCACCAAAGCTTATCTGTTGCATGATCATAGCTTGCAAACCCCTCTTGACAGCTCTCATGTGCCTGATCACTGAATGAACCAACACACTCTTTTGAGTCATCTGTAAAATGAAGAACCTCCACAAGCCTACCAGAATTGAGCTCTACATATGTTTTAAAAGCGATTTCCTTATCTTTAAAAGCCATGATATCCGCTTCTGAGGGCTCTTTGTTCCTTATAATATTTTTTATACAGTCGTTGTTGTAAACTTTTGATACTGCTGGTTCTAAAGACTCAATATCATTATTGGAAAAGTTTTGTTGAAAACCGCAGACAGCAGAGATAGACATAGCAATAAAACCTTATTAAAGTTTGATTATCAACGATTTAAGCTTTTTAACCTAAATTTTACAAGATCAAAAAGACGTTATATTTAAAATTTGTTACATTAATTATACAAAATTT
>VGMA01000072.1 GCA_016866575.1 Chlamydiota bacterium | reverse complement strand
TTCAAAAACTTATTACGCTAGACGGCTCAGACTTATCGATACCCGGCTATCTTATCGAGGAAAAATCGGCCAATCTTAGACTCAAAGAAACGGAGTGGGCTCAAAAAATTTCTCAGGGCGATCTTTGTGATTATCGTTCAATAAAAATTGAATATCTGCATTAAAAAAATGGGCTAAAAGCCCATTTTACAAGGGTTTTTAACCCCCTTTTTTCTATCTTAAATTTCAAAGCACGAATGGCAGAGCTAATGGTTCTTAGAGAGCAAAGAATTAGAGCGTGATTTCGGGGTTGAAAAATATGGAAAGTTCTTTTACACTTTGAGGTCTATTGAAATTGCTCAAAAGGAAACTCATAGATGGTTTGTGTTAAAATTCGCATGGGCGAACCCATAGAAAAATGCCTTCGCACTCTCAAAAAGAAGTTGGATAAAGAAGGTGTAATGAAGACCGTTAAAGCAAAGCGCTTCCACGATAAGCCTTCTGTTCGCGAGAAAAACAAACAAAAGCAAGCTCTGAAGTACAAAAAACGTCGGTAATGGAATATTACGAAATTCTTGGTATCTCTAAAGATGCCTCAGCAGATGAGATCAAAAAAGCCTACCGCAAACAGGCTTTGAAGTATCACCCGGACAAAAATCCAGGCGATGCAGTCGCTGCAAATAAATTTAAAGAAGTTTCTGAAGCCTACGAAGTTCTCTCTGACGAGAACAAAAGACGCCTTTATGACCAGTTTGGAAAAGCTGGCGTGCAAGGTGGCGCGGCAGGCGGAGGATTCCCAGGCGGTCAAGGTGGTTTCTCTTCAATGGAAGAAGCTCTACGCACCTTTATGGGAGCGTTTGGCGGATCTGGAGGATCTATTTTTGAAAGCTTTTTCGGCGGCGCCGGAGGCTTCGAACAAGATGGCCACGGTGGCGGATTCGCTCGCCAGGGTGCAAGTAAAAAAATCAATATTACCTTATCTTTTGAAGAAGCTGCCAAAGGCGTTGAAAAAGAAGTTGCTATCACCAACATGGTGAACTGCAAAAAATGTCAAGGATCAGGCGCTAATTCTCCTTCAGATGTCAAAGCATGCTCAACATGCCACGGACATGGCCACATCCAGCAGTCCAGGGGATTTTTTAGCATGGCTACCACTTGTCCTCATTGCCACGGCTCTGGCTCAGTTATCACCAAACCTTGTGGTGAATGCCATGGCGATGGAAAAATAAAGGACAAAGTCAAAGTACATATCCGCATCCCTGCAGGCATTGACAACGGTATGCGCATCAAGATGGGTGGATATGGAGATGCAGGAGATGGCGGCGGACCTAATGGCGATCTCTACGTTTATGTTACAGTAAAACCGCACGAATTTTTCCGACGTGACGGAGATGATCTACACATCGACTTGCCTTTAACGTTTACTGAAGCAGCTCTTGGAACAAAAAAGGAAATACCTACACTTTTCGAATCTGAAAAAATTGTCATTCCTGAAGGAACGCAAACCGATAAAGTTTTCCGGATCAAAGGTCGCGGTATACCAAATGTCCATAGCCACACAAATGGCGATCTTTTAGTAAAAGTTCACGTCGAGACACCTGTTAATCTCAGCAATGAACAAAAAGATTTGCTTAAACGCTTTGGCGAAATGGAAAAACCGCAAAATTTTCCAAGAAAAAAAAGCTTCTTTGATCATATAAAGTCTTTTTTTTAAAAGCTTTTAGTTGACTAGATTCTCCCAAGTTCTATAATTTTCTTTAGAAAATCTTTATACAACTTGGGGGATTTTATATGAGCTCAATTCATCCTATTCATCAATCAGCTTCAAATGCACACGAAGAGCTTCGCTCATATAGCCCTACTCCCTCTTTAATAAGTGAAAGCTCTAGAGAAGACTCTATCGAGCTGCCGCCACTAATGAAAAGTGAGAGAGTCTGCTCTGCAAGTGACATATGCCTAACGATCATTGCTGTGGTTTTCTTGCCTATCTGGGCGATTATAGGATTTGCCTTGTGGTGTTCAAACTCTTTAAGATCACCCTCTCGCTCTATTCCAATTGAGATGACACAAGCTATCAATGTGCTCGAAAAATCTCATCACGAAAATATACAAGTTCGTTCTCATACAGCCCTATTTTTCTTTATGATGGCGTGTAAAAGCAGCGTATTCCCGCTAGCAAGACAAGAGATTCCTAACTACCTACAAACTCTTTTCAGCTGGCTACAACCTTTTGAACCAGTCTTTGAAATTGCACATTATTCTAGCTCAACCATGCAGCAAAGTATTTCAAACATTTTTGATTTACTACCGGAAGATCTTAAAGCGGAGCTAGCAAAAAACCATGCAAGTATCGAGGATTTTAAATCATCAACTATTGATACTCTTCTTATTTCAGAGCATGCGCATGAAGACATTCTCAATTTTATCAATACGACGTGCATGCCTATTTATACAAATCTTGGCAGTCAATGCCCAAAAACTCCTTTAATGGATGGAACTTTAAAGCTCTATCAAGCACGTATAAAATCAATCGAGAATCAAAACTTCACCACGTTTATAGAAGAGCTATGGGATTTTATAAAAATCAAAAAAGCTAAAGCTGACAAAGCCAAAAACGGATCAAATGAAGACGCTCCTTCTGATGTTTCTGATACAAGATACATCAAAGATTTGTTAAAAAGAATCTGGGCGGACACACCGGAGCAAGTAAAATTTGAGTTCCAAATGCATGTTGATCAACAAGCAAAAGATTTCATCCAAAACGTTACTTCATCTAGGAAAAGCTACCTTGCCTTACAAGTTGAAAGGGCCTTCATTAATTACAAAAAAGAGCACCCGCAGCTTTTTTCCCATCTAGACCTCATGGGAATCTCTTTTCAACCTCTACTAAGAAAATAGAAGCAAACTATAGAGAATGCTCTATAGTTTTTATGGAAAACTTTCTACTATCAAAGCCTCTAACGCAAAAGCAAGATTTGCCGGAATAGTTTCTACCTTACTTAAAAAAAACTCCTCTATAGACCACCATTTCGTCTGTAGAGTGTTCTTTTGCTCATAGGGAGTAGCGAAAGATGTATTGATAATGCAATCAGGAGTGTGCACTAAAAAAAGGTAATTGATGATGTGAGTCGGAAAGTGATCTAGTACTGATATTTTATGCTCTTCAGCAATCATATCCCCTATTTGGATTTCTCTGATTCCTACTTCTTCCCAAATCTCGCGAATTAGGGCTTCTTCTAGGGTTTCATTGACTTCGATTTTACCGCCGGGTGTTACCCAAAAAGAGGGAAGTTTTCCTTCTTTTTGGGTAGAAGTAAAACCTCTTCTCTTATCAATCTCTTTGTAATGATGACCGGTAGAAACCATCTCGATCAAAAGAAACCCCTTATCTACATTCCATAAAAGAGCTCTTGCAGCCCTTCGGATGTTCATCGCAAAAAAAAGAAGATTTTTTTCTTTACCTAAGAGCAAAAACCCACATTTTTGAAAAAATTGGATTGAAGGTAAGTTGAAATGGTCTACTTCAACAACGACTCTTTCTACATCTGCTTGAATCTGATCTAAAAGAGCAAAAACCATTCTTGATCCGCACCCTTTTCTTATAACATCTCGATCCCCTATGAAAAGATCGATCCCTAAAGTCTTTCCATTTTTATGAGCAAAAGGTGAGCTTTGATCAAATACATAGCTATGGATATATCCAACAGGCTTAAGATTGTCATAAGCGATGTAACGCTGATCTTTTGAGTAAAGAAATTTCTTTCTCACATCTTCTATGTTGGTATAGCCATTATCGTAAACGCCTTTGATGTGTGGCTCATTTAGCCAATTCATCAAAAGTTCTAAATGACATTCTGTAAGCTTTTCTAAACGCATATTTTTTCTCAAAATTGTACCATCTTCATACTATTTTTACAAAACCAGATCCTAAAAAATGGTATAAAATATTTTGCATAGAAAAACATCTTCTGTGCTAAGAAGAGGCTAAAATGGAAGCGCACACTTTTCTTTTACAAATAGCTCTGATTTTGATCAGCGCGAGAATTTTTGGTGAAATCACCAATTAACTAAAAATGCCTGTTGTCATCGGAGAATTAGCCGCCGGAGTCCTTATCGGACCAAGCTTACTTGGTATAATTACACTTACTCCTGCTATTGAACTTTTAGCACAAATAGGAATCATTTTATAGCTTTTCCAAATCGGCATCGAAACCGATGTGGTACGCTTAGCAGTCAATGGGCCGAAAGCTTCTGTCGTCGCTTTAGCAGGTGTTACACTTCCCTTTATTTTAGGTTTTGTTGTTAGCTTCTATCTCTTTTCGTTTGAAATTCTACCAAGCTTATTTATCGCCTCTACATTTACAGCCACTAGTATTGGAATTAGTTTAAGGGTGTTAAGAGACTTAAAGCAGCAAAACCAAAAAGCTGCTGAGATCATCATAGGCGCTGCTGTTTTGGATGATATATTTGGTATCATCATGCTTGCAACTCTTTATGAGTTTTCTATGAGAAATACCCCCAACCTTTTTAGTGGTCTAAAAATTTTAGCGTTTATTTGTATCTTTTTCTTACTTTCTCCTCTTGCTACAAAAGTGGTCTCGTTTTTAGTGAGAAAATGGGGTGAAAAAAAACACATTCCGGGCCTTTTACCAACAACCCTTGTTTCCTTAATTTTGATTTTTGCTTGGATAGCTCAGACAATAGGAGCATCTAAACTTCTTGGGGGCTTTGCAGCAGGGCTTGCTATGTCTAGACATTTTTTCTTTCCTTTTGCCGCTTTTCTGAACGAGGCGCCCGAATTTTCACAAAAAATTGAAGAACAAATCAATCCTATTGTCCATCTATTTGCCCCTATTTTTTTCGTTTCAATTGGCCTATCCTTGAATCTTAAACCGATTGCTTGGAATTCACCGCTGATATGGTCGTTGACTCTATCTTTATTATTTGTTGCAATTGCAGGAAAACTCTTTAGCGGCTTTTTTCTTTTCAAAGAGTCGATGGAAAACAAATGGATTATCGGCACTGCGATGATACCAAGAGGAGAGGTTGGGCTGATATTTGCCAACATCGCTTTGATGACAAACATCCTCACAAACGATATTTATGCTGCGATCATAGTCGTAATCGCTTTAACCACAGTACTTTCACCTATTGCGTTAAATATTGTGCTTAAGTGGAAAGAAAAACACAATCCTTCTTAACTATGAAAAAAAATGGCACATCAAAAAGAGGTGCCATCTATAAAAACTATCTACTTTTGAGAAGAAAGGCGAGCACTCTTCTTTGTAGTTTTTGTAAAATCAATCATAGCTTGCGACAAGAAATCTGAACTATTATTCGGCCCCAAACCATAACGAGCTGTCCCTTTAGATCCTTTTACAGAAATCGAGGGCCACCAAAAAGATTTTCCAAGAGTATTTGGATATGACGCAGCTTTTAGATCGTTTAACATTTGCTGATCGACCATTTGAGCTGAGCGTCATCGGCTATTTGGATCTACAATATAGATTCCACTAGCTGAAGCTGAAGGATTTTCATAGTATGTATCATCTTGAAAACCTACACAAATCATAGAAGCATTTTCTTTGCCTACAACATCGATCCATTTTGTGATGCCCCATGTATCATTGACCGCATTGATATAGTACTTTCCACCCACTCCTCCTGACCCATAGAGCATAAGCTGCACAAAATGGAAATGCTCTTTTAAATTACCGGCTATTGTAGCCCAGCGAATGTCACCCATAACTGTCAAAGAAGAGGTTTTTGACTCAGCTTGAAGCTCCATTTTTAGAGTAGAAAAAAAAGTGTCGATTTCTTCTTGAGTATTATTTTGTGAAATTGCTCCATCTTCAAGATCAAAATCGGCGCCATCAAAATTAAAATCGATGAGATATGAAGCAAGTTTACGAGCTTGCTGATCTGCGGCATCTTGGGGATTTGGACATATCTTCACACCGGACGCTGCTTCTCCACCAAAAGACAAATAGACCTTTACATTGTGCTTATGCGCATACGAAATGAAGGTATTAAAAAAAAGCTCCATCGTCCCTTGCGGGCAATTTTGATAGATTTGCATCAATAGATTTTTGATATAGACATCACTTGCATTAACTTTACCGCTACTCCAACTAGATGGATCGGCTAAATAATCAATATCGGCAATTTGAGAAAAGGCAAGATAGATTGCATCATAATCATTTTGCTCAAGGCTTGAAAATAAACCCTCAAGATATGTTTCATACAAGGGAAGATTGAGCACTTCTGAATCATCAGGATTGCTCCAAACTAGAAAATTCCAAGGATTGAACGCTCCAGTGTCAAAATAGGTACCACATCCGGCACTCAAAGAACTTAAAGCAAAAAACATCGCTAAAAAATATTTCATCGATTCCTCCTAAAAAAATTTTAGTATATTCTTGAGGAAAGTAAAAGATCAATAGACGATTCTGCTAGCTTGCCTTTAACTCTAAAGCAACAGGTTTTATCAAATTGTACAGGGTAAGAAGAATCAATCCTGGATAAAAAAACTTTAATAGAGGACCTAGTAAAGAAGCGACACCCTGAAATTCTAATGTAGTGACGAAAAAAGTGATTGCTAATGAAATCGCTAAAGTGGACTTATAACTCATCTTTTTTAACAAAAGCTCTTTTTGAACAAAGTTTGCAAAAGCAGCAATAAGCGCAATAGCAGTAGTTAAGCAGGCAAATACAACAGTTAATCCTACGATAATTGAAGCTTTAGGACCTAGGACAATGATGGCTATTTTTCCTAAAAGCTCCTCTTTAGAAGTTCCTGCTAACATGCTTGCATGATAGTAGGCTAAATAAGAAAAACCGATGTACACTAACGCCAAAAGTACAGCCCCTATCAAACTCGCTGAGAGCACAAATCTATTGAGATCCTTCTTGCTTTGCTCTTGACTGAGTGATGATATCACAATAGGAGCAAAAAAACAGGCAGCTAGAAGATCCATCGTATTGTACCCTTCTATGAGCCCCTTCCAGACATGTTGAGCATGGGATCCATCGGTAGAATGCATCAAAACCTCAGGTGCACAGATAAATCCTTTCAACATGACAAACAACAAAAAAATCAGCATCAAAGGTGATAAAACGTAGCCAAGCCACTTTACTAAGCGGTTTTCCCGAAAGGAAAAAAAGAAAATCACTAAACAAGAAATGAAGCTGAACGTCATTAAAGGAAGCGATGAAAAGCAAAGCGACAGTGTTGAGTGCATGAGCAAAATACACCTTGGAGCGGCTCCAAAAGGGCCTAGAAGCGAAATTACAATCATAGCAACAACTAAACCTAATATCTTGCCTAAGGGAGCAAAAAAGCCTTGTACTTTTCCCCCTGATCTAAACAAGGCTACAAGACCTAAAAAAGGGATAAAAACCGCGGTGAAAAGAAAACCCAAAAGCTGCCACGGAGTTTTATCAAGTGCTAATTGCCCGAGCGCTAGAGGGAAAATAATATTTCCTGCACCAAAGAACATAGCAAATATTGCAAGCCCAAAAGCTAGACAATCTGTTTTCTTAAATCGACTCATATTGCTTCATAAATAAAAATTTTCGTCAGGCAATTTATTGAAATTTGCTTTTTTGTAGCTGTTGATCTCGCTGATTTGGATCCTAAACATTTTAACAGAAGAAACGATTTACGCCCCGTACTATTTGTGATCTGAATCTGTCTATAGTAGTTAAAACTGCTTAAGGCTCATTACTGTAGGATTTTTATAAACTGTCTACGTAATGTTTATGTGGAAGGATTGCCCAGGGCGGGACTCGAACCCGCACGCCATTACTGACAAAGGATTTTAAGTCCTTTGTGTCTACCATTCCACCACCTGGGCCGAAGATCACAGATGTGTGTGATCGTTCAAATGACTCGGAATTTCTATTTCTTCCGGAGTGGCTTCTTCTAAAGTTTCCCCTTTTCGAGGTTCTTCAGAAACTAGCCCCTTATCTTCTAAATCGTTGTTCATCACTTTAGGTGCGAACAGAGGATCATAATACTCTTCGTAATGATTTCCGGAAAGAGATTCTTGATTAATTGGTGTTTCTATATTTTTTACAGCCGCTTCTTGCTCAAGCTCTTTAAATAAAGTCTCTG